>NZ_JAERJY010000012.1:0-38531 GCF_018257375.1 Providencia sp. JGM181
ATTTAAGACAGATATTATGGGCACGAATGCCCATAATATGGAAAATTAAATTCTATTTTCTTCTGAGTTTCTGCTGTGTATATAAAGCATCTAAAGTAAATAAAATTAATGCAACCCAGATAAAACCAAATGTAATTAACAATTCTTGGGTCATCACCTCGCCATACACAAATACGGCAAGTAAGAACATAATGCTTGGGCCTAAATACTGGAAGAACCCTAACGTTGATAATCTTAAATGGTTAGCGGCTTCAGTAAACAGTAACAATGGCACTGTGGTAATAATCCCTGCAGCGATCAGGAGAATATTTAAATGCCAGCTGTTCATTGTCATGTCACTTGTCGGGCTATCTGCAAAAAATAGCAGGAAGATAACGCCGACAGGTAGCAACCATAAGGTTTCAAATGTCATACCCGTTTGCGCATCAACACCCAATTTTTTACGTAATAAACCGTAGGTGGCAAACGTCACGGCAAGGCTTAATCCAATGATTGGCACGGAGCCAAACTGCCAGAGTTGAATTAATACGCCAGTAAGAGCTAATCCGACCGCAACCCATTGCATTCGGCGGAAGCGTTCATGTAAAAATATCATGCCAAACAATACGTTAACCAGAGGGTTGATAAAATACCCTAAGCTGGCTTGTAGCATATGCCCATTATTTACCGCCCAGATATAAATCAGCCAGTTAGACGCAATTGTCACAGCTGTTACACCTAAAATTAAGATCTTTTTAGGCTGTTTTAAGACTTGGCGGAAATAATTCCAATGGCGCGTGATGGTCAGTAATAGCAGCATAAAGAAGAATGACCAAATAATACGGTGAGTCAAAATTTCTTCTGCAGGCACTTCTTTGATGGATTTAAAATAAATGGGGGCGACACCCCAAATAAAATAAGCGCCTAAGGCACATAGTACGCCTTTGGTAGTATTTTGTTGGCTCATGAATAGCTCTGAAATTGATATAAAGTCAAACTGAGAGATCGAAGCCAAGAATGTGAGAGGCTCGATGTGTGATGTCGTTAATGTGACATTGCTCAGGTTTTTTTACAAGCTATTAGTTAATGAGGTTATTAATTATTTACTAGGCTGTTTCATCCGCTCAGATTTTTTTACCCAATCAAATAAGTCGCAGTGGCTGTAGCAATATGCTGATTTTTCTCATTATGTAATTCACTGCGGGTGACGGCAATTTTATTACCATCGCGTAGTAAGCTGGCGCTCGCGATAAAAACCTCTCCACGCCCAGGGCGCAAATAATCAACGCGTAAATCAATTGTGCCCATTTTGGACATCTTGTCGGCAATATCTTGGTGAACGAGAGGCTCAATGCGTTGAAGGATCCGGTTGATGCACACCATACCTCCCGCCACATCTAATAAGGATGCAATAACACCACCATGGAGAATATTTTGGGTGAAATTACCAATAAGCTCGGGACGATTTTTCACGGATAGCTGGACTAAGTCATCCGTCATTTGTAGTAGTTCAATTCCAAGTAATTGATTAAAAGGCATTCTATAGATAAATGCATCGCTCATAAATTTGCTGGCTTCTTCGAAAGTATAGATGCGGTCATTCATTTTAGGATCCTTGTCTATGATGTTAATGATAAGTTAACATTATGTATGTGCTAATATCTAGAAAACAAATGAATAATCTTTCAACGGTTGATCATTTTTCGGTGTAAAATGAAACAAATTTTTTTCACCGCAGTTGAAATAGGAATGGCAAATGCGCGCTTTACAAATGTTGTTGAGTTCTGTGCTCTGTTTCTGGTCTGTTTCACTTTTTGCATCTGACAATACCAACGAACCGGCACAGCAGGATACTGAAAATCATACACCCGTTCGCGGAAGTATTATTTCGGGGTTACTGCAAAATTATGATAACCCATTCGTTCTGTATCCTTATGAACCCAATTACATCATTTATACCTATACGTCTTCGATGAATAAGAAGGCCATCGCGAGTTATGATTGGGGTGATGATGCACTGAAAGATGAAGTGAAATTCCAATTGAGCTTGGCGTTTCCTATTTGGCGTGGTATTGCGGGGGAAAATTCGGTTCTCGCGGCATCTTATACCCAGCGTTCTTGGTGGCAATTGAGTAATAAGAAAGAATCATCGCCATTTCGTGAAACCAACTATGAGCCACAGATTTTTGTTGGTTGGGCGCTAGATAACCAATTTGCGGGCTGGACGTTACGCGAATTCGAAACGGGCTTTAACCATGAATCAAATGGTCGCTCTGATCCAACATCCCGTAGTTGGAACCGTATTTATGCCCGAGCAATGGCGCAAAAGGGTGACTGGCAAGTGGAATTGAAGCCATGGTACCGAATTCCTGAAAGTGAAAGCAGCGATGACAACCCAGACATTAATAAATATCTCGGCTATTACCGCGTAAAAGTGGGGTATGCACTTGGGGATAGCGTTATTTCAGCTGCGGGTCACTATAACTGGAACTCAGGGTATGGTAACGCGGAGTTGGGCTGGAGCTATCCAATGACGAAGCACGTGCGTTTGTATACCCAACTGTTTAGCGGTTATGGTGAGTCGATGATAGACTACGACTATCGCCAAACACGTTTTGGTATCGGTGTGATGCTTAACGATATCATGTGATCTGGGCAGACATCCCAGTCATTTCAGGGTAATATCTTGCCAATAGCTGCTCTTTTTGGGCAGCTATTTGTTTCAACCTCTAGAGGGAATTCGTGTCTACCGCTTGCGTTATCAATCAACTTTCACTAGCTGAAAATGTGCTCAACAGCACGTTCGGCTACCAATCCTTTCGTCCGGGACAAGATGCTGTCATTGGCGGTATCCTCGATGGTCGTGACTGCTTAGTATTGATGCCAACAGGGGGCGGAAAATCGCTCTGCTACCAAGTGCCTGCGTTGGTCAAACAAGGTATTACGCTGGTGGTATCACCTTTAATTTCCTTAATGAAGGATCAAGTTGATCAACTCAAGTTACACGGTGTTGAAGCGGCTTGTTTAAATTCCTCACAAACCCCGCTAGAGCAGCGCCAAATTATGGAATTATGCGCTCAAGGGAAAATCAAACTTTTGTATGTGGCGCCAGAGCGCTTATTGACCGACTACTTTATTCAGCAAATTGGTGGCTGGGATATTGCCTTACTGGCGGTAGATGAAGCGCACTGTATTTCCCAATGGGGCCACGATTTCCGCCCTGAATATCGTTCGTTAGGTCAATTACGCCATTCTTTACCGAATGTACCAGTGATGGCGCTGACTGCCACGGCAGATGAAACCACGCGCGCTGATATTATTCGCTTACTCGAGCTTAATGACCCATTAGTCCATGTGAGCAGCTTTGATCGCCCGAATATCCGCTATACTTTAGTCGAGAAGTATAAGCCGTTAGATCAATTATGGTTTTTTATTAAGGCTCAGAAAGGTAAATCGGGAATTGTTTACTGTAATAGCCGTAGTAAAGTTGAAGAAACCGCGGAAAGATTGCAAAAACGTGGCTTGAGTGTGGCTGCTTACCACGCGGGTTTGGAGAGCGCCCAACGTGACTGGGTACAAGATGCTTTTCAGAAAGATAATCTGCAAATTGTGGTTGCGACCGTGGCATTTGGAATGGGGATTAACAAGTCCAATGTCCGCTTTGTGGCACACTTTGATATTCCTCGCAACATTGAAGCGTATTACCAAGAAACAGGACGAGCGGGGCGTGATGGCGTCGAAGCCGAAGCCATTCTCTTCTACGATCCTGCTGATATGGCGTGGCTCCGCCGATGCTTAGAAGAAAAACCAGCGGGAATGCAGCAGGATATTGAACGTCATAAACTGAATGCGATTGCTGCCTTTGCGGAAGCGCAAACTTGTCGTCGCCTAGTTTTACTAAACTATTTTGGTGAAAACCGCCAAAAACCTTGCGGTAACTGTGATATCTGCCTTGATCCGCCAAAGCGTTATGATGGGCTGATGGATGCGCAAAAAGCACTCTCCTGTATTTATCGCGTTGGGCAGCGGTTTGGTATTGGCTATATTGTTGAGGTGTTACGAGGCGCTAACAATCAACGGATCCGCGATTTAGGGCACGATAAACTGCCAGTTTATGGCATTGGTAAAGAGCAAACGAATGAACATTGGGTGAGCGTCTTACGTCAATTAATTCATTTAGGCATGATCACGCAAAATATCGCGCATTTTTCCGCACTACAATTGACGGAAGCAGCCAGACCCATACTGCGTGGTGAAATGCCATTACAGTTAGCGGTTCCACGTGTTTTAGTCACCAAAAGCCGGAATCAACAAAACAAAATTTATCATGGCAATTATGATAAGAAGCTGTTTGCCAAATTGCGTAAATTACGCAAATCCATTGCGGATGAAGAAAATATCCCGCCTTTTGTGGTGTTCAACGATGCAACGTTGATTGAAATGGCAGAGCATTGCCCGACCAAACCCGTTGAATTATTACTGATTAATGGGGTTGGTGAGAAAAAATTAGAGCGTTTTGGTGAGGCGTTTATGACACTCATCCAAGACCATCTAGAAGGTTATGAATGAGGAAACCCCATGACGCCAGATAGTCTAAAAGCCAGTTGGTTAAATCGAGAAACTGAGTTTTCGGCCTTTACCAACGGTCCGCTTTTAGATTTTTGGCAACTACGTGAAGAAGCTGAGTTTTTAGGTGTTGATGACGTTCCTATTCGCTATGTGCGTTTTATTCATGCAAAGCACCATAAAGCTGTGGTTATCTCACCGGGTCGCAGTGAAAGTTACGTTAAATACCCTGAAATCGCCTACGATTTTTATCATCTAGGATTCGATGTTTTTATTATTGATCATCGTGGGCAAGGGCGATCAGGCCGTATGCTGGCGGATCCCCAAAAAGGGCACGTTGAAAAATTCACAGATTACATTGATGATTTTGAAAAATTCATTGATTTAGAAGTGAGAGATCGTCACTATCCTAAATGCTATGCGTTGGCTCATTCGATGGGAGGCGCGATTCTCGCTGGGTATTTACTCCGAGATAGCGTGACATTTGACGCCGCCGCATTGTGCGCTCCCATGATTGGCGTGAATTTACCGATGCCCCATTGGCTCGCGAGCTTTATTGTTGAGCGTGCAGAACCGCGCCGCAGTGTGCGAAATGATTATGCGGTTTCAACGGGAAAATGGCAGCCATTACCTTATTTAATCAATGTGTTAACCCATAGCCAAGAGCGTTATCGACGTTATTTACGCTACTATGCGGATTATCCTGAATTACGTCTCGGTGGTCCAACTTACCACTGGTTACGAGAAAGTTTTGCGATTGGCAAAGAGCTGGTTGCGAAAGCGGGAGAGATTGAAACCCCTCTGATGCTCCTTGAAGCGAGCGAAGAGAAGGTAGTCAGTAATCGAGAGCTACAAGCTTTTTGTCAAAGTCGGCAAAAAGCGCAAACAGGACGAGAAGAAAAATTACCCCTCATTATCGAAGGGGCTCACCACGAAATCCTGTTTGAAATAGATGCATTGAGAGCCATGGCCCTCAATGCAATTTGTGATTTTTTTGAGCAGCATTAGCCATAATTAGGGATCTTGTATGAAATATCCGGTTGTTGCTTCCGATTTGGACGGAACACTTTTATCTCCCAATCATGATTTAACTCTGTATACCAAAGATACACTTAAGCAGCTTGTAGCGACCGAAGAAGTCCGGTTTGTGTTCGCGACGGGACGCCATCATATTGATGTTGCACAGATCCGTGATGGTCTGGGTATTGATGCTTATATGATCACCTCGAATGGGGCGCGTATTCATAATACCAATGGTGACCTCATTTTTGCGAACAACGTTGACTCGCAGATAGCGAAAGAACTGTGCTTAATGGAGTTTGATCACCCTGAAATTCTCACCAATTACTACCATGGTGATGATTGGTTTATTAACCGTGAAAGCCCTGAGCAGAAAGAGTTTTTCAAAGAGTCCGTGTTTAATTACCAACTGTTTGACCACCGCGATTTCCCTACATCGGAAGTCTGTAAAGTGTATTACACGAGTGAAGATCATGATTTACTGGTCGATCTGCAACAGCGTATTCAACGTCGCTGGCAAGATAAAGTGCATGTTACTTTCTCCTTACACAGCTGCCTTGAAGTGATGGCAGGCTCCGTTTCTAAAGGGGAAGCTTTGAAACAAGTCACGGCATTGCATGGTTATGGAACCCATGATTGCATCGCGTTTGGTGATGGCATGAATGACAAAGAGATGCTGAAGTTAGCGGGCAAGGGCTGCATTATGCAGAATGCTCATCAGCTGCTGAAAGATGCTTTACCGCAGATGGAAGTGATTGGTTCTAACCAAGATGATGCGGTTGCTCGTTATTTGCGAAGTAAATATTTAGACAACAAATAATCACTTTTGCTATGTGTATTAGCAGAAAGCCAGATAGAATAAAAAACTATCTGGCTTTTTATTTGCCTTTTGTCATGAATGATAACGAAAAGTGCTATTTGTCTAAATTAAGGCGTTTATCCTATTTTGTCTTCTGACGAGTAAATTTAAACTACTTCAAATGAAAAGCGAGTTTAGGCTGTATAATCTGCCAGATCAGCCGATAATAACGGGTATTACTGTGTCGCCAGTTGCCATACTGCACTGTTGAGGGTTACTTAGGATGAAAAGAATTGCGTTAGCGCTGTTGTTAGGATCTGTTTGTTATAGTTCATTATTACTGGCTACACCGGCGAAACCAACGACCGCCAGTGAACAGACGACGATAGAGCAAATTACGCAGTTAGCTGAAAAAGGTGATCCCGCATCTCAATTCCTGTTAGGTGAGCGTTATTTTAAAGGTCAGGGCGTTTCCCAAGACTCCAAAGTGGCAGCGGAATGGTTTATCAAAGCTGGTGATCAAGGTAATTCAGATGCCCAATTCCGCCTTGGTACTATGTATGTAAATGGTTTTGGTGTTCGCCGAGATTATGATAAAGCGATGCTGTGGTACGAAGAAGCCGCTAAAAATGGTGATACTCGCGCAGAAACCAACATGGCCACCATGTATGCACAGGGCTTAGGGGTTAAACAGGATCTGGAAAAAGCTGCATACTGGTTTAGAAAGGCAGCGCAAGGCGGTAATGTGATTGCACAGTTCAAAATCGGGCAAATGTACTCGATTGGCAGTGGCGTCGCATTAGATAATGAAAAAGCTGTGTTTTGGTTCAGAAAAGCCGCAAAACAGCGTGATGCAAATTCCCAAGACCGTTTAGGGGTGATGTACTCTGAAGGGAAAGGGGTGAAAAAGAACCTACAGCAAGCGTATGCATGGCTGTCTACCGCGGTTTATAGTGGTAATAAAGAGAGCCAACGTTTACAGAAAAAAATCGCAGAGCAGTTGAACGCAGAAGAGCTGAAACAAGCGCAAAAACTGGCTGATAACTACATTAAAACCTACGGTAATAGCGAAGAAAGCTAATTCGTCCAATATTAATTTAACGGGATATCAGCAGGTATCCCGTTAATCCGATCACAGACAGAATCAAATATCCCCAGCAAAAGCGGTAAAATCGATTATATCCCCATCCTCGGCGTACACTGAGTTGTAGCGCTTTTGTCGATAATTGACGCACTTTCAAACGGTAAACCACTAAATACAGCAGGCTGAATCCTTGCCACAGATAGAGCGTATTAAAGGCAAAACCCTTTCCGACAATCAGCAAAATCACCAATGGAATCAGAAAAAACAGAATGGAGCCTACACGCTCATACTGTGCAATTTTTAATTTGATGGATTCGTCTTGGATTTCTACTGCTTGAGTCATTACTCTGCCTTTTTTACCATAGAAAATAAGGGAGCAAGTGCTCCCTCAATAAACTTATAGCTCACCAGTACCACGAGGTGGGTTGCGACCAGAAAGGTTATTTGTGGCGCTTTGAATCGAATTACTGCGCACATCCACACGGGCTTGGAACGGTGGGAATGGCAATGTAATTCCTTGTTCTGCAAAGGCTTCTAAAATATGCTGATGGATTTCGTGGCGAGCCGGTAAACGGTGCCCCATTTCACCTGCATACACCCGCAGCTCGAAAATTTGGATCCCTTGCTGTAAGTCCACGAGATAAACTTCAGGATTCGGGTTATCCAAGATCATGGACGAGCGTTTTGCGGCCCGCAGGATAATCTCTGTCACTTTTTCGCTATCGGCATCCGCAGGAGCAGGGATGGTCATCACGATACGGGTAATGGTGTCGGTCAGAGACCAGTTAATAAACTGTTCAGTAATAAATGCCTTGTTCGGCACAATAATCTCTTTTCTATCCCAGTCCGTTAAGGTAGTGGCGCGGGTATTAATCTTAGTGATACTACCGGTTAAGTTACGGATAGTGACCGTATCGCCGATACGGATCGGTTTTTCAAACAGGATCATCAAGCCAGAGATAATATTGGCGAAAATTTCTTGTAAGCCAAACCCGAGCCCGACCCCCATTGCAGCAATAAGCCACTGCAGTTTTGACCAGTCGATCCCCAGCATTGAGAAACCGACAATAGTTCCGATGATGGTGATGCTGTACTTGGTCAAGGTACTGATGGCATAACCGGTACCCGGTGTTAAATCGAGATGCTGAAGAACCGCCAGTTCTAATAGTGCAGGCAAGTTTCTGACGAGCTGTGCAGTAACGATAATCACCAAAATAGCGATGAAAATCGACCCCATTGTGATGGCTTGAACGGTTTCGACTCCATTGATGGATGAGGTCACATCCCACAGGCGAATATTTTCAAGGAATGAAAATGCGGTATGTAATTCGGACCACAGCCAGATTAACGAGACCAGCGCTATCATAGTCAGAATGGAGCGTACCAATCCAACTGATTGGGAACTGATAGTATCAAGGTCAAGAACCTGCTCTTCGATATCAATATTCCCTTCACCGCTAGCATTGGGTAATTGAGAGTCTTCTTCCCCTTTAGCTCGCTGGGCTAAGATCTCCGCACGGCGCTGTTTTGCTCGCTCGAAGGCGAGTTTGCGGCGCTGCATCGACATCCAGCGCTGGATTGTGTGATAAACAATTAGAATCACAAACCAAATCGCAACAGAGGTTTCGAGCCGCGCTAGTAGTGCTTGAGACGTTGAGAAATAACCTAATACGGAGAAAAATGCAGCAATCACCGGCGCAATGAAAATGAGCCACCATAATGCGGTATTAACTAAGTTTTCACCGGAGCCGTGCCTGTCCAAATACAATGGAATTTTAGAACGGCGTAAGTTGTTGGTAATTAGGCTTAATGCGACGCACAGCACTAAGAAGCAGAGGCGGCCTAAGGTCGCGGAGAACTCTCTTTCGCTGTAATGTTCAAAGGTGATGATTGCCATCACTAACGGCACAATCACAAAAATGGCTAATCGATAATGGCGCATTGCGCGCTTAACTGCGTCTTTATCCCAACCAAAGTGGGAAATGAACAGCCCAGTTGGGCGTGAGAATGTTTCACTGATCATAAACAGCCAGAGCAGCGGGGTCGTTGCGCTAACGCCGTAGCCAATCGCCGCTGCCATCGGATATTGCCATGCACTTTGTAAGCCATAACCAATGGCAGACCACATCATTGGAAGGGGGAGTGCGACAATAATCGACCAGAAAATAGTACGAACGGTTAAATAGAAACGGTCTTGTGTGACTTTACCAATGCGTAGGCTGGAGCGGTCTAAGAACGCTTGATAATGGCGGCGCGTGCTAACACTGAAAATCACTAAGATAATGGAACCTAGCAGGTATAAGAACGAGTCTTGGCTCGTGACCATCACTTGTAGTGCGCCCGTTAGCTGGGAGAGAGTATCCAGTGAAAGTAGCTGGGTCATGTCAGTAACCACAAGTACCGGATAATTAATGCTAATTGGCGGGACGTCAGCGACCCAGAATAGATAACGGTTTGAGGCGTCTTTCACCTCTTTTAGCGCATCAGTTAATTGCCCCGTTGCAACATTGAGCTTAGTCAGCTCTAACATTTCGCCATCAAAGCCCGAAATGAGAGAGGTTAATAGCTCTTTGCGGGTCTTCATCAGTGATTGATAAACCTGCGACTGGGCAGGACTTAAATCATTAGCACTTTCTTGCACCGACACATCGAGCTTGGATAAGCGCTCAAGCATATCTTCATAATTTAGCCGCTGAACACGTAAATCCGCCATTTCACGGTCAAGTTGCTGGCTTTTAGGGATATCTGGAAGGCGAGAAAGTTGTGTTCGAAGCGCTTCCCCTAAGGAACTTGAACTGCTGATCCACTGGGCTTGTTCACGGATAGTGGACAGTGCTTGTCGCGCATTTCGAATGCTGGTGGAGATTTCGGCTTGGTTGGTGGTGATTGCGCTCATGCGCTGCGCTTGCTCGGTCAACTCTTGGGACATTTTGCGGTTGATATCGAGCTGTTCTTTTAAGAACGGGGTCAATTCACCCTGTTCCGCCAACATTTCTGTATGCTCTAACGCCAATATTGCTTTTTGCTGGCGTTGGGTATTTTGAAAATCACGGAGTTGCTGAAGTTCAAGCTCTAGGCGCTGATAACGCTTTTTCTCAAGCTCTAGCGCCATTCGAGAAATTTCTTGGCGGTTATTAGCTGATAACTGCGCCATTTCTAGCTCGTTCACAATCGATTTGCGAGCACTTACTTCGGCTTGAGCTAAGGTATATTGAGCTTCAGCTAACGGAGTCGTTGGCGTATTGAGCGACTGGAAACGCGTTGAGGCGTCAGTTAACTGGCGTCGAGCTTCAGACAGCTGCTGTGGCAAGAGATTCAGGGATTCGCTGATTTCACGCCCTTTGTCTTGCTCTTGCTGCATCAAGCGCCCTTGATCAAGCAATTGGCTGCTTACTTGAGTAATACGCTGCTCGAGTTCACTTAAGCTAATGCTAGTGGGGATCGCGGGCGGTGTATCCGTTTCATTGAGCAAGTTTTGGCGGATGGTTTTGATAATTCTAGGAAAATTATCAATAGCGTCTTGGTAAGACTTTGCCTTATTGTCCGCATCTCGAGCTTCATTAATCCAGCTTAATGCCCCTTGCAACGCTTGAGCAATCTCAGCATCTTTGGGGTTTTTGTTTGGATCAAGCTGTTTGAGCTCCTGTGTAATCTGTGCTTCATCTTGCGCGGAGGCTGGCGCCGCTTGGGATGAAAAAACGATTAACAGGCTAAGTAAAAAACTGATAATCAAACGCACAGTGAGGAGCTCCTTCAGCGATAGAATAACTTAATTATAGTTTAAATGATTAGCTAACAGTTTCAGTGCGTTGCTGTTCATCCGTTGATTCAGCCAACAGCTCACCCATGCGGGTTGCATAGCCTGGGATCAATGAGGCATTAAAGCGAATTTTGTTAGGCTCAAACAGATTAATAACAGTAGAACCCAGTTTAAATAGACCCATTTCTTCCCCTTTTTGTAGGAAGATAGCGCCTTCTTCACCTTGTGCTGGATACGTCCAACGTTTAATCACGCCTTCACGTTGTGGGTTAACACAACCGCTCCAAACCGTATCAATGCTGCCTACAATGGTTGCACCAACTAAAATCTGCACCATTGTGCCAAATGGGGTATCAAACACGCAGATCAAACGTTCATTACGCGCGAATAGGTTCGGCACATTTGCTGCGGTTAATGGATTAACGGAGAACAGATCGCCAGGGACGTAAATCATCTCTGTTAATAAGCCATCACATGGCATATGCACGCGGTGGTAGTCGCTTGGGGATAAATAGGTTGTGATAAAATCACCACCACGGAATTTATCCGCTAACTGATATTGACCAGCAAGCAGGGCTTCAACCGTATAGTTATGACCTTTTGCCTGAAAGATTAGGTCATTATCAATAGGCCCTAATTGGCTAACAGCACCGTCCGCAGGTTGTGCAAGTTTATGCTCAGCTTCAACAATTGGGCGCGCGCCATCTTTCAGCGTACGGATGAAGAAGTCGTTAAAGGTTGAATATGCAGTCAATTCACTTTTTTGAGCTTCATTCATATTCACTTTATAGGCTTTAGCGAACAGCTTTATTGCCCATTGGGTTACAAACCCGACGTTTCGACTAGCAAACCATCCTGCAAGTTGGGTAAGCCCTTGTTTAGGAAGTATAAATTGCAGGCGGATTTTGATTTTATCTAGCACGTTAACCTCTGAATTTTAAAGGTAAGTTAGTGAAAGGGCGCTATTGTAACTGAAACTAATCTGCTTTCTAATTATTTCACAAAGCAGATAAGATGTGAGCGCTCACTAACTTATTTTAGACTGATTTTGGGGATTATTTATCTTTAGCGGTAAAGTTACCACGCAGTTTAACTTGTTCCATACTTTCTAAAATACGGTGATAGTTTTCAAAGCGTGATTCGGCAATTTTGCCGTCTTCCATTGCGTCTCGCAGTAAACAACCAGGGTCATCTAAGTGTTTACAATCGCGGAATTTACAGCCACCAAGGTAATCTTTAAATTCGACAAATCCTTTGGTCACTTGTTCCTTTGTCAGGTGCCAGAGACCAAATTCACGCACGCCCGGTGAATCGATGACATCACCACCCTGTGGGAAGTGGTACAGCCTGGATGCAGTCGTGGTGTGTTGCCCTAAGCCCGAGGTATCAGAGACATCATTGACTAAGATCGCGGCTTCATTTTGAGGTAACAGCGTGTTCAATAAACTGGATTTACCGACACCAGATTGACCAACAAAGACTGACACTTTACCGGATAGGGTGTTAGTGAGTGCTTCCATTCCTTCACCGGTATGGCTGGAAACTTCGAGCACTTGGTAGCCAATGTCGCTATAAATTGTCATTAAATCACTGACCCACTCGCGATTTTCGTCATCTAGCAAGTCAACTTTGTTTAAGACAATAATCGGCTGGATCCCTGTGGTTTCACAGGCGACTAAGTAGCGGTCGATAATATTGAGCGATAATTCAGGTAAAATCGCAGAAACCACGACGATTTGGTCGATATTGGCGGCGATAGGTTTTAACCCATCATAATAATCAGGACGAGTTAAGACGGAGTGGCGCTCATGAACGGCTTCGACAATACCGTTCACTTTGATATCACTCTGTGTGTTTAGCGCAGGACGCCAGACAACTTTGTCCCCGGTCACTAAAGATGAGATGGTTCGACGCAGGTTACAACGCTGTATAGTGCCGTCTGAGGCTTCAATATCCGCATGTTGACCAAAGCGGCTAATTACTAAGCCCTCTTGAGCCTCACCTAATTGGCTATCATCAATCTCAATAGTTTTCTGCTTTTTGAGCCTTTTTTGATGATTTTCTTGCACGCGGCGCTGTTGGCCTTTCGAAAGTTTCTGCTTAGCCACCTGACCTCTCTCACTTAAATAATTTGGCGTCTATATTATAACCGATAGGGATATTATTGAAAAACAACATACCTATAACGGATAGAACGAAGGGTGTTATCATACCTTAACTCCACCGTATTCAGTTAGGGCATATCATGCAAAAGAATGAGAATAATTTAATTTGGATCGATTTAGAAATGACCGGGCTCGATCCTATTCGTGATCGTATTATTGAAATAGCTACTATTGTGACTGACAGTAACCTGAATATCTTAGCCGAAGGCCCTGTTATCGCGGTACATCAAACCGAAGAGCAGCTGGCATTGATGGATGAGTGGAATGTAAACACCCATACTAATAGCGGCTTAGTAGAGCGCATTCGTAAAAGTTCCATTGGTGAGCGTGAAGCAGAGCTGGCGACCATTGAATTTTTAGAAAAATGGGTACCAAAAGGCGCATCGCCTATCTGTGGGAATAGCGTAGGGCAAGACCGCCGCTTCTTATTTAATTATATGCCAGAGTTAGAAAGCTATTTTCACTACCGCTATCTTGATGTGAGTACATTAAAAGAGTTAGCCCGCCGCTGGAAGCCTGAGATCCTCGCCGGATTTTCAAAGAAAAACACCCACCAAGCGCTGGATGATATCCGCGAGTCAATTGCTGAGCTGGTATATTACCGAGAAACGTTTATTAAATAATATTGCTATCAGGGTGAGTTGGTTTTTCTCAAAGAGCCAACTTTTCCTCGATATTCATTGTAATGCAATTTGCATTACGTTTGTCATTACGATAGTCTTTGTTAAGTTACTTTGAAAGTAGGAGAAAGTGATGTCAACAATTCAGATTAGAGTCGATGAACAATTAAAGAAAGAAGCCTATCAAGCCTTAGAAAATTTAAATTTATCACCATCAGATGCACTGAGATTATTTTTACGTTACGTCGCAGAAAATAAGAAGCTTCCTTTTGCTGAGGTTTCTGTTGTTGTGAGTGACAATGATGATGATGAAGATATTCTGGCTGTCGTTCGTGAGCGTTTGAAGAAACCAGCTAAACGAATCAGAGTGAATTTGGATGATTTATAATATTGACTTCGATGAACGCGCATTAAAGGAATGGCAGAAGCTTGGTAGTGATATCCGAGAACAATTCAAAAAGAAACTGAAAAAATTACAAACTAGTCCCCATGTGGAATCAACACGGCTACAGGGGGATTTATCCGGTTGCTATAAAATCAAATTACGGGCATCAGGTTACCGTTTGGTGTATCAAGTTATTGATTCTGAAATTGTTATTTTAGTTATCTCAGTAGGTAAGCGAGAAGCGGGTAAAGCTTACACAACGGCAAGCTCAAGAGTTGCGAAAGGGATAAAGCCATAGTCGCAGTAAATATGGCTGCGCAAATTAACAAACTTAACACCTTGAAATGCTTATTTAACAAACGGCGACGACAAAATCATCACTATGATTGTTTTATCATCAAACGAACAAAAAAATAAAAAAATTGAGTTCAAACGCTTGCTAGTATCTTAATTTCTCGTATAATGCGCTCCCCGTACCGATGAAGTTTTTGTGATTTTATTGGCACGATTAAGGCACCAAGAATTGGTTATGCGGGAATAGCTCAGTTGGTAGAGCACGACCTTGCCAAGGTCGGGGTCGCGAGTTCGAGTCTCGTTTCCCGCTCCAAATTTTTACCTATCAATTTTCTCTGTATTTCTTTCTGTATGACCCCCTAATAAACATCCTATTAAATGTTAGTTTTGTGCTTACGCGTTAATACTTATTGGCCTTTTAGCGTTCATTATTTACACAAAAGCAGCTTTTGCCTTCCTTGCCCACGATCCTTTTATTATTTATGATCTTTTTAGGATCCAAGTGAGTTTTTTGCTTGCATTCATAGGCGGAGAGCCATAGAATAGCCACCCCTTAGCAATAGGGCATCCTATAAGAACTTCAGCTAAAATGGCGAACGTTCGAGTGAAAGGTAAAAAATCTTATTTTTACCGGTTCAGTTAAAATTTCTTATTAACCTGACTTTTTGATAACTTTACTTTAGTTAGTTAACTAAAATTCAGCGTTTTTTATTACTTCTCTCCATGAGAAAGTTATCCACAACCTGAGTGGATCTAGGTTCATTTTATCCTAGATAGAAATACTTTGCTGCACAGAGTTATCCACAGGTTAGTTATTGGTTAATTTTTGACTATCACAAAATGAATATTATTAATTTTAATTTTAATTCATTGAAATTAAAGTAAAAAACTATTTCTTCAAAATGTGCTTAGCACAACTTGCAAATCCTTTACCTATTGTCGGGTAAGCACTTTTTTATTTTATTCACATCAGTTTGACAATTGATAGATTAGGATATAAGGCTGGACTTTTTTTAGGCGTCTCTAGGTAAACCTTTAGTAATTGCCCGAACAAGACGTTTTTGTTGCGAAGTTTGAATTGTGACTTGGTTTTCTTCTCGACGCTTGAGTTGTTGGCCAATCGACCATTGGAAGTGCTCGTCTAACATAGGGTTGATCCCTAGACGACTCTGTAATGCGAGAATAATATTATCTTGATAGGGTGCATTACCCAAAGCAACGCTGATATTACGTAGCCATTTTATATAGCCGATACGGCGAATCGCCGATCCTTCCGTAATACGGAGAAATTTCTCTTCGTCCCATGAAAAAAGATCCAATAGCTCCGGCGTATGCAATGCGGCTCTAGGGCTAAAATCCTCTTCATCCGTCAACTGAGAAAAGCGATTCCACGGGCAGATAAGTTGGCAGTCATCACAACCATAAATCCGATTACCCATGAGAGGGCGAAACTCTTCGGGGATAGCACTATCGAGTTCAATGGTTAGATAGGAAATACAGCGCCTTGCATCAACAGTATAAGGCTCGACAATTGCACCTGTTGGGCAAGTTGTCATACAAGCAACACAGCGCCCGCATTGCTCTTCAACGGGTTGATCAACGGGTAGAGGAAGATTGACAAGCAATTCGCCAAGGAAAAACCATGAGCCTGAATGTTGGTTGAGCACCAGTGAGTGCTTGCCCGTCCAGCCTAAACCCGCTTTGACAGCAAGTGGGCGTTCCAGGATAGGTGCCGAGTCAACAAAAGGGCGAAAATTCAAATCATCGGAACACTCAAACTGGCTGCAATACTCGAGGATCCGATCACTAAGCACTTTTAAGCGTTTTTTTAATAGCTTATGATAATCGCGACCAAGGGCGTAGCGGCTGACATAGCCTAGTTCTGGATTGTTTAGCGTGCTGGCAAAAGCTGCCTTAGCAGGAAGGTAGTTCATTCGAACACTAATGACACGCAGTGTGCCGGGGTGTAATTCATGGGGTCTCGCCCGCATCATACCATGGCGCTTCATCCACTCCATTTCTCCATGATATTGTTTATCCAGCCATGCTTGGAGCTTGGGTTCT
Organism: Providencia sp. JGM181; assembly: GCF_018257375.1. Classification (NCBI taxonomy): domain Bacteria; kingdom Pseudomonadati; phylum Pseudomonadota; class Gammaproteobacteria; order Enterobacterales; family Morganellaceae; genus Providencia; species Providencia sp. JGM181. The sequence continues at coordinate 16,737 of NZ_JAERJY010000012.1, forward strand.
TCAAGGGTAAGATCCGTATCGCAAATACCGACTTGTTGAAAGCCAGCATCGATGCCCCATTGTTTAATATTTTGGGCAAGAAGGTCGAGATCGAGGCGTGTGGACATGGGAAATATCTAGATAAAAGTGGATTCGCAGGCACTCTAACACGATCATTGGATTTCTCAAAATCTACGGATCGCGTTGGCACGATCTTGCTCGGAAATGTCCGATCTCGATGTTCCAACAATGTTAAATAACACAAATAGATCTGCTTGAGTTAAAATAGGCGTTAATATCAATATTGAATGAATTTTATCATTATAATTGGCTTCGCTAACTATGAAAGAACGCACAGTACAACTTGCTAATGAAGAGCAAACAGTCGCGCTTGGGCGCACGATCGCTATGGCCTGTAAACAAGGCGCAGTTATTAACCTGTATGGCGATTTAGGTGCAGGAAAAACCACATTTAGTCGTGGATTTTTACAAGCATTGGGCCATCAAGGCCATGTAAAAAGCCCAACCTATACACTCGTTGAGCCTTATGAATTAGCGGATAGACACGTTTTTCACTTTGATCTGTATCGCTTAGCTGATCCTGAAGAACTTGAGTTTATGGGGATCCGCGACTATTTTTCAGACAACTCAGTTTGTTTAGTGGAATGGCCACAGCAGGGTAAAGGCTTCTTACCTGAAGCGGATCTGGAGATCCATTTAACCTATCAAGATGAAGGGCGTCAGGCTCGGGTTGTCGCTTTTTCGACAACCGGAGAGTCGTTATTGGAAGCGTTAACGGTATTCTAAGGAACATATAGCTCATGATGAATGCATCGATGAACAGAATAACTACCAAGGGTATTTTTTCTCTTTTCTTATTATTGATGATGTTTGCTCTGGCTCTGGTGACATCAACCGCCAAAGCTGCATCTCTCTCTAATATTCAAGTTAGTAATAGCCCTTCACAGGCGCAAGTGACATTAACATTTGTTGATGGAAAGCCTGATTATTCCTACTTCCCGTTGCACTCACCAGAACGCTTAGTGATTGATGTTCAGCAACGTGGTGAAATTATTGGCTTACCACTTAAGCTACCGAAAGGGGACTTGGTGAAGCAAGTTCGCGCTAGCCAAGCACCTGATAGCCAGCACAAACGTATCGTCCTTGAGCTTTCTCAAGCGGCAAAAACTAAAGCGGTTGTTCAGCAGGTTTCTGGTCAATACCAAGTTGTCTTTACGGTATCAACAGGTAAAGGACAGACATCAAATTCATATAATAATACCGTGATGCCAGCCCAGCCAACGGCAACGCCATCCACACGTAATTCGCAGCCTGTTCAGCCGGTACAAGAAAAACCATTAAAAATGAATGTACCAGCGGTGGCTTCATCGACCACGCCATCAACCCCAGCAACGCCAACCAAAACCTTGCCAAAAGGTACTAAGCAGGTGGTGATTGCGATTGATGCGGGCCATGGTGGAAAAGACCCAGGGGCGATTGGTAAAAACGGTTATAAAGAAAAAGACGTGACACTAAGTGTGGCGCGTAAATTGTATCAAAAACTGGATGCAGATCCGATGTTTAAGCCTGTAATGACAAGGGACGGAGACTATTTTATTTCCGTCAGTGGTCGTTCAGACGTTGCTCGTAAGAAAGGCGCCAACATGCTGGTTTCTATTCATGCTGATTCAGCACCAAACAGTAGCGCTCGTGGGGCATCCGTTTGGGTACTATCTAATCGCCGAGCAAACAGTGAATTAGGTAGTTGGTTGGAGCAACGTGAAAAGCAATCTGAGCTTCTTGGTGGGGCGGGTGACGCACTTAGTGGTGCAGATCCGTATTTAAGCCAAGCGGTATTGGATTTACAGTTTGGGCACTCACAACGTGTGGGTTACGATGTTGCCGTTCATGTCATTCAGCAGCTCAGAAAAATTGGTAATATTCATAAGAAAACGCCAGAACATGCGAGCCTTGGCGTACTACGTTCTCCCGATATTCCATCCATTTTAGTGGAAACTGGGTTTATCAGTAATACATCCGAAGAGCAGCTATTGAAGTCCAATGATTATCAAGAAAAAGTGGCTGATGGTATTCACCAAGGGTTACGTCAGTACTTTTTAGCGAATCCGCTGCAAGCAGCGCCAAAATAAGTGAATTAGGTTATGGCAATCCAGATCCTTTCTCCTCAATTAGCAAACCAAATAGCGGCGGGCGAAGTGGTCGAAAGACCCGCCTCCGTGGTTAAAGAGTTAGTCGAAAATAGCCTTGATTCAGGGGCAACTCGTATCGATATCGAGATTGAGCGAGGAGGAGAAAAGCTGATCCGGATTCGGGATAATGGTTGTGGGATCAACAAAGATGAATTGATCCTCGCTTTAGCGCGCCATGCCACCAGTAAAATTGCCACATTAGATGACCTTGAAGCTATCATGAGCATGGGTTTCCGTGGAGAAGCCCTTGCCAGTATTAGCTCTGTTTCCCGCCTGACATTAACCTCCAAACCTGCTGAGCAGACTGAGGCATGGCAATCCTATGCAGAAGGTCGTGACATGCAGGTGACGGTAAAACCCGCAGCCCATCCAAATGGCACAACGGTCGAAGTGCTGGATCTCTTTTACAATACGCCAGCTCGTCGCAAATTTATGCGCACAGAAAAAACCGAGTTTGGGCATATTGATGAAATCGTGCGTCGAATTGCACTTTCTCGCCCTGATGTGGCAATTAATTTGTCGCACAATGGCAAATTAGTTAAGCAGTATCGTGCAGCGCAAGATGCCAATCAGCATGAGCGCCGTTTAGGCTCAATCTGCGGAACGGGTTTTATGCAAGGCGCGTTAGCGCTTTCATGGGAGCACAGTGATTTAGGAATCAAAGGCTGGGTAGTTACACCATCAACGACGTCTAGCGGAGTCAGTGATATTCAGTATTGCTATGTGAATGGTCGTATGATGCGCGATAAGCTGATCAACCATGCGATCCGTCAAGCTTATGAAGGTCATTTGGATGAGAATCAACAACCTGCTTATGTGCTGTATTTGACCATCGATCCAAAGCAAGTGGATGTGAACGTCCATCCCGCTAAACACGAGGTGCGTTTTCATCAAGCCAGATTAGTGCATGATTTCATTTATCAAGCGGTACGCACTGTATTGCTTAATGCGCTGACGGAAAATGAACTTCCGGGAATAGAGCCAGTATCCAACGAAGTTGAAAACCGGGCATCTGCGGGGGATAACTACTTTGCATCTCCTGCTTCACCAGAAATAGAGAAACCGCAAGGATCTCAACGGATTCATGCTCAAGAGCCTTCACTTTCTTATGGTGAACCACGAAGTGAATCAGTCATGGGCAAAAGTCGCTCTTTTGTTTCAGACAATGCAGGTAAATCCAGCCCAGTACCAAGCTATAGCCGCCCAGAGCCAAGCTATGAACGCAAAGCGGGAGAGCTGTATCAACGTTTGATGTCGATTCCTGTTGCGCCTGAAGATAAAAAACCGTTATTTCCAGAAAGAAAGCCGTTGAGTGTCAATGTTGTAGACAGCCAATCTGTAGCGAAAAGTGCGGATAACTACCAATTCGGTAAAGTATTGACAATTTACGCAAAAAACTTTGCATTAATTGAGTCTTCATTAGGGATAATCCTGTTATCCTTGAATGAAGCGAATTACTTACTCAAGCTGGCTCAATTAACGCCAGAAAATGGTGGATTAAAACCTCAACCGTTGCTGATTCCCTTAAAATTGTCACTAAAAAGTGACGAAATAGAGGTTTTGCAACGTTATAAGGAACAATTGACACTATTTGGTATCGATGCCTCGATATTTCATGGAAAAGTAACAATTCATACGGTATCGTTACCGTTAAGAACGCAAAATTTATCGCAGCTTTTTTCTGATTTAATCGTGTTTTTGTCAGCAAAAGAGAGTGTCTCGAATGAAAATATCGCCCAATGGCTAGCAAATGCGATTTCACAGGCAAAAAACGAAGAAAGTTGGAGTTTGGCGCAGGCAGTTCAATTACTGGCTGATGTTGAGCGGATCTGTCCGCAGTGGGTTACAAATCCACCGCCAACATTATTACAATTAATTAATTTACAACCCGTGGTAGCTACACTGACAAATGAGTGATTTAGTAACTCAACAAAAACCTAATGCCATCTTCTTAATGGGGCCAACGGCTTCGGGCAAAACGGCATTGGCCATCGAATTACGCAAGCATTTGCCTGTGGAGATTATTAGTGTCGATTCGGCATTGATTTATCGAGGAATGGATATTGGTACCGCGAAGCCTAATCAAGAAGAGCTTAGCCAAGCCCCGCATCGTTTGATAGATATCCTCGATCCATCTCAGCCTTATTCTGCGGCTGATTTTCGTCGTGACGCATTAAATGTAATGGATGAAATTTCGTCTCAAGGTAAGATTCCATTACTGGTCGGCGGCACTATGCTTTATTTTAAAGCCTTATTAGAAGGGTTATCACCGCTGCCATCAGCCTCTCCAGAAGTGCGTGAGGCAATTGAGAAGATAGCGCAAGAACAAGGTTGGGCTGAAGTACACCGCCGTTTGGCTGAGGTCGATCCCGTCTCTGCGGCTCGTATTCATCCTAATGATCCACAAAGATTATCCCGAGCTTTAGAGGTATATCTCATTTCGGGACAAACTTTGACTGAAATGACTCAAACAGCAGGCACAGAATTGCCTTATAATGTGTTTCAGTTTGCTATTGAGCCACAAGATCGTAAAATTTTACATGAGCGTATCGAACGTCGTTTTCGTTTAATGCTAGAAGCAGGGTTTGAAGACGAAGTGAAAGCGCTATACCAACGAGGCGATCTTCATGTTGATTTACCTTCCATTCGTTGCGTAGGTTATCGACAAATGTGGTCTTATCTCGATGGTGAAATAGATTATGATGAAATGGTTTATCGAGGGATTTGCGCGACGCGCCAATTGGCTAAACGGCAGATCACTTGGTTGAGAAGCTGGGACAATGTTCATCGGTTAGATAGTGAACAACCTCAGCAAGCGCTTGACACCGTTATTCAGGTTATTAGTGCATAGGGCTATTCTTTGTGTACAATTAAAGCGTTAAGCGTAATTTTTGAGTAGTAATTTTTAGGAATCGTAAGATTCTCATTTAAAAAACAACAAAATAAGGAAAACATAGAATGGCTAAGGGGCAATCTTTGCAAGATCCGTTCCTGAACGCATTACGTCGTGAAAGGGTTCCGGTCTCTATTTATTTAGTTAATGGTATTAAATTGCAGGGTCAAATCGAATCTTTTGACCAATTTGTTATTTTGCTGAAAAACACAGTTAGCCAGATGGTTTATAAACACGCTATCTCTACTGTGGTTCCAGCACGCCCTGTTTCTCATCATAGCGGTACTGGTACTGCTGGCGCTGGCAATGGCAACTACCACGGTGGTGCTTCTGCTGGGCAAGATGGCGAATCAGCTGAGTAAGACTGTACGCTAAAAACAAGGAAAGCATGGGTAGGGAGACTATACCTGTGTCTTTCCTTTGCAATTATTGTTTAGCCTAAGAGGTTACACCTTGTTTGATAGGTATGAAGGCGGTGAACTAGCTGTACTGGTTCATGTCTTTTTTGATCAAGAAAAAGACATTGATAATTTAGCAGAATTTGAGTCTTTAGTGACGTCTGCTGGCGTTAAACCTGTACAAATAGTAACTGGCAGCCGTAAGGCTCCCCATCCAAAATTTTTCGTTGGGGAAGGGAAAGCTGAAGAAATCGCTGAAGCCGTCGAAGCTAGTGGTGCTGATGTGGTGTTATTTAACCACACACTTAGCCCTGCTCAAGAACGTAATCTCGAACGGGTTTGCCAATGTAAGGTCGTTGATCGTACAGGGGTAATTTTAGATATATTTGCACAACGTGCGCGTACGCATGAAGGTAAACTTCAAGTTGAATTAGCTCAATTACGGCATTTATCCACTCGCTTAGTGAGGGGATGGACGCACCTTGAGCGACAAAAAGGCGGGATTGGTTTACGTGGTCCCGGTGAAACTCAGCTTGAAACTGACCGCCGATTACTCAGAGATAAAATCAAACAGATTTTATCTCGTCTCGGACGAGTCGAAAAACAGCGTGAGCAAGGTCGTCAATCAAGAAGCAAAGCAGATATTCCAACTGTTTCCTTGGTGGGCTATACCAACGCCGGAAAATCCAGTTTATTTAATCGGATGACGTCGGCAGATGTTTACGCAGCAGACCAACTGTTTGCTACGTTAGATCCTACTTTACGTCGTATTGATGTTGATGATGTAGGAACTGTCGTTTTAGCGGACACTGTGGGTTTTATTCGCCACCTTCCACATGATCTGGTTGCTGCATTTAAAGCAACTCTGCAAGAAACGCGTGAAGCCACTTTACTGCTCCATGTGATTGATGCAGTTGATGTCCGACTGGATGAAAATATCCAAGCGGTTGACAGTGTGCTGGAAGAAATAGATGCAAATGAAATCCCAACACTTTTAGTGATGAACAAAGTTGATATGCTCGACGATTTTGTCCCGCGTATTGACAGAGATGAGGATAACAAGCCAGTTCGTGTCTGGGTTTCAGCGCAAACAGGTGAAGGTATCCCTTTGTTGCTTCAAGCATTAACGGAACGCCTTTCAGGTGAGATCGCACATTTTGAACTGCGTTTACCACCGAATGAAGGTCGCTTACGGAGTCGTTTTTATCAACTTCAATCCATCGAGCGTGAATGGCAAGAAGAAGACGGCACTATTGGACTTGAGGTGCGTATGCCAATGGTGGATTGGCGACGCTTATGCAAGCAGGAGCAACAATTACCTAACTATGTTGTTTAAAAATGATGTTAAAACAGTTAGTTGACTGAATTAACCGCAACACAGTTAGGCAATGGAATTGATATTAAGAGCCCAATATCCTCGACTTGATTCAAGACGCCCATGGGTGAAATGAATGATGAGAAATATCGCTCTTAGCCCTAAAAATCAATCATAAAGAATGGAGCTAAAACATGGCGTGGAATCAGCCCGGTAATGACGGACAAGACCGCGATCCGTGGGGAAGCGGCAATAAAGGCAGCAACTCTGGCGGGAACAAAGGTGGTCGGAAACCTGGGGCTTATGATCTCGACGATCTCTTTCGTAAAATAGGCAGCAAGCTTGGCGGCGGCGGTAATAAAGGCGGCGGTGAAGGTAATAACAAACAGCCATCACAGCTGAGCGGTCGTTTAGGTATGTTAGCACTTGCTGCGGTTGTCGTAGTATGGGCAGGCTCAGGCTTCTATACCATTAAAGAAAGTGACCGTGGCGTAGTATTACGTTTTGGTGAATATAGTGGTGTTGTCGGACCTGGTCTGAACTGGAAACCAACGTTTATCGATCAAGTCGTTCCTGTGAACGTTGAAACCGTTCGCGAGCAAGCGACTAACGGTATGATGCTGACATCAGATGAAAACGTTATCCGCGTTGAAATGAACGTTCAGTACCGTGTTACCGATCCTGCTCAATACCTGTTCAGCGTGACGAATCCTGATAATAGCCTGCGTCAAGCGCTGGATAGTGCGGTGCGTGGCGTTATTGGTCAATCTGCTATGGAGCAAGTATTGACTACGAATCGAGCCTTTATCCGTGATGTTACGCAGAAAGAGCTAGAAGCAACGATTGCACCATACAAAATGGGTATTACCCTGCTGGACGTCAACTTCCAAGCGGCTCGTCCGCCTGAAGATGTTAAAGCGGCGTTTGATGATGTAATCTCCGCAAGGGAAGAAGAACAAAAAACAATTCGTGAAGCGCATGCTTACCGAAATGAAGTTCTGCCTCTCGCGAAAGGTAACGCGCAACGTATGATCGAAGAAGCTGAAGCTTACAAGGCGAGCGTCGTCTTCAAAGCAGAGGGTGAGGTCGCAAGCTTCGCGAAAATGCTACCTGAATATCGTGCTGCACCAGAAATTACCCGCGAGCGTTTATACATAGAAACGATGGAACGCGTATTAGCAAATACACGTAAAGTAATTGCTAATGATAAGAGCAACAGCATGTTAGTCTTGCCGTTGGATCAAATCATGCGTGGTGCGACGGGCAATACGACTGCGGCACCAAAAGTGAATCAGTCAGCAAGAATGACGAACTCAACGAACAATTCATCTTCTACGAGTTCAGCGCCTGCGCAGCCAAACAATCCTGTGCGTGGTGATGCAGTTAGAGTAGGGAGACAATAATCATGCGTAAGTCATTTATTTTTGTAGTGATTGCTGTTTTAGCCGTTGCCTACGCATCAATCTTTATTGTTCCTCAAACTGAGCGCGGTATTGTATTACGCTTTGGTAAGGTTTTACGTGATTCTGAGAATAAACCCATCGTTTATGAACCAGGTCTGCATTTCAAAGTTCCATTTATTGAAACTGTGAAAATGCTAGATGCACGTATTCAGACGTTAGAAATTCAAGCTGATCGTTACCTGACTAGCGAAAACAAAGACTTAATGGTGGATTCATACCTGAAATGGCGTGTCACTGATTTCAGCCGTTACTATGTAGCGACTGGTGGTGGTAACCCATTCCAAGCAGAAACCCTGTTAAAACGTAAGTTCAGTGACCGTTTACGTTCTGAGTTTGGTCGTTTAAGTGTTAAAGACATCATTACTGACTCTCGTGGTCGTTTAACTGTTGATGTTCGCGATGCACTGAACAAAGGTACAGCAACCGACGAAGCAACCAAAGATGCTGATGCTGCAATTGCAGATGCGGCGGCTCGCGTTGAAAAAGAAACTAACTTGAAGCCACTGGTTGTTAACGCAAACAGTATGGCGGCGTTAGGTATCGAAGTGGTTGACGTGCGTATCAAACGTATTGAATTACCAAATGAAGTTTCTGAAGCCATCTATGCACGTATGCGTGCAGAGCGTGAAGCGGTAGCGCGCCAGCACCGTTCACAAGGTCAAGAAGAAGCAACTAAAATTCGTGCGGTAGCGGATAAGACAGTAACAGAAACACTGGCAGAATCAGAGCGTACAGCGCTGACCCTGCGAGGTGAAGGTGATGCAATGGCAACGAAACTGTTTGCTGATGCATTCAACCAAGACCCAGAGTTTTATGCCTTTATTCGTAGCCTGCGTGCTTATGAGCAAAGCTTCAAAAGTGGTGATGACGTAATGGTGCTTAGCCCAGACACTGATTTCTTCCGCTTTATGAAGGCGCCAACTAAGCTGCGTTCAACGGATTAAATGATAAACAGCTTAAGTTACGTGCAACGAGCTTAAATTACTGTTAATCTAATAAAGAAAAGCCCGCTTCGGTGGGCTTTTTTTCGCCTGTCGTTTTAAGTGATGGATTTTTCAGGGAAAATTTGAGCTGCTCAGGTTGAGAAAATTCACTTTGAGTCTACGACAGAAATAAAACTACCATTTTACTTGCTTTCTAGAAAAAAATTTTTGTAATGCCAAAATATCACTGGAACAGTTCATTTTTGATGGTAGAATTCATTTTTAAGCAACCGAGTGTATTTCGAAATGGGTAAGAACGTTGTCGTACTGGGCACCCAATGGGGTGACGAAGGGAAGGGCAAGATCGTTGACTTGCTGACAGAACGAGCTAAATATGTAGTTCGCTATCAGGGCGGCCATAATGCTGGCCATACTCTTGTTGTAAACGGTGAAAAAACCGTTCTCCACTTAATTCCATCCGGTATTCTTCGTGAAAATGTCATCAGCATCATTGCTAATGGTGTTGTTCTTGCGCCTGATGCTTTAATGAAAGAGATGAAAGAACTGGAAGACCGCGGTGTTCCTGTTCGTGAGCGTTTACGTATCTCTGAAGCATGCCCACTGATCCTGCCTTACCACATCGCATTAGACAATGCGCGTGAAAAAGCGCGTGGAGCAAAAGCTATCGGTACAACTGGTCGTGGCATCGGTCCTGCATACGAAGATAAAGTTGCACGTCGTGGTCTGCGTGTTGGTGACTTATTCGATAAAGCAACTTTCGCCGAAAAATTAAAAGAAATCATCGAATACCATAACTTCCAACTGGTTAACTATTACAAAGAGCCTGCGGTTGATTACCAAGAAACATTAGATTACATCATGTCTGTTGCAGATCTTCTGACTAGCATGGTAATTGATGTTTCTGATTTGCTCTATAAAGCACATCAGAAGAATGAATTAGTGATGTTTGAAGGTGCGCAAGGTACTCTGCTGGATATCGACCACGGTACTTACCCGTATGTAACTTCTTCAAACACAACAGCGGGTGGTGTTGCAACAGGTTCTGGCTTAGGTCCACGTTACGTGAATTACGTACTGGGGATCATCAAGGCTTATTCAACACGTGTTGGTGCGGGTCCATTCCCAACTGAACTGTTCGATGAAACGGGTGAATTCCTGCGTGAGAAAGGCCAAGAATTCGGTGCAACCACGGGTCGTAAGCGTCGTACTGGTTGGTTAGACATCGTAGCTATTAACCGTGCTGTACAAATTAACTCTCTGTCAGGTTTCTGCTTAACTAAGCTGGACGTTTTAGATGGCTTAAAAGAAGTAAAAATCTGTGTAGGTTATCGTCGTAAAGATGGCACTGTGTTAGAAACTACACCTTTAGCAGCTGATGAGTGGGAAGGCTTAGAGCCAGTGTATGAAGTCATGCCTGGTTGGAGCGAAACGACTTTCGGCGTTAAAGAAAGAGGGTTATTACCAAAGGCCGCTTTAGCTTACATCAAACGCATTGAAGAACTGACTGGTATCCCTGTTGATATTATTTCAACTGGCCCAGACCGTTCAGAAACGATGATCCTGCGTGATCCGTTTGACGTTGAGTAATAGACAGAACAGCGCTCACTGAGCGCTGTTTTTTTATCTCTCCCATTTTCCTTCCGATGAATTCCTTTTTGATAAAACGCTAAAATTTTCAGATAATATCCATCAAGTTGAACATTATGTGCCATTACAAGCATCTTTACGTGCAAGGATGGGCTAGACTAAAACTAAGGCGATATACTGTAGAAAATCGTTCAAAATGTACTTTAGATGGTAGCCAGAAAACAAATATAACGAAAATGGCAGATAAGTATTTCACGACATATTTGTAGCACCAAAAAATTTTTGAGGTGATTGTGCAGCTGACAAGTTTTACTGACTATGGGTTACGCGCCCTAATCTACTTAGCCGCTCTAGAAAAAGGGCAAATGACGAGTATTACACAAGTTACTGAAGTATATGGTGTTTCTCGTAATCATATGGTTAAAATTATTAATCAGCTAAGCCACCTTGGCTATGTAAAAGCCACCCGTGGTAAAAATGGCGGGATCGCACTGGGTCAACCGGCGGAATCAATTCGGATCGGTGATGTTGTCCGCGCATTAGAACCACTCACTCTAGTCAATTGTAGTGGCGAGTTTTGCCATATTACGCCCGCTTGCCGCCTAAAAGGTGTGCTGCAAAAGGCAATACAACAATTTTTACAAGAACTAGACCAATATACGCTAGCGGACATGGTCAAAGATAATAGTCCGCTGTATCAATTACTGCTCGATTAATGTCTCAGTAATTTATCACTCTGATGACAATGGAGGTAACAATGTCAAACGATCCTTTTCAGGAAAGAGAAGCAGAAAAATACGAATCCCCAATTCCGAGTAGAGAGTTTATTTTAGATCTCTTATCTAAGCGCACAGCCCCTGCAAACCGTGAAGAAATTGCACAGCTACTCAACCTCTCTACGGAAGATGAATTGGAAGCATTGCGTCGTCGCTTACGTGCGATGGAACGTGATGGACAGTTAGTTTTCACTCGCCGCAAATGTTATGCATTACCAGAACGCATTGACCTATTAAAAGGTAAAGTTATTGGCCACCGTGATGGCTATGGTTTCTTGCGTGTCGAAGGTAAAAAAGAAGATTACTACTTATCTCAAGATGAGATGAAGCGAGCTTTACATGGTGATGTGATTTTGGCTCAACCTTATGGTCAAGACCGTAAAGGGCGTACTGAAGTGCGTGTTGTACGTGTATTAGAGCCGCGCAATAACCAAATTGTTGGACGCTATTTTATTGAAGCAGGAATGGGGTTTGTTGTTCCCGATGATAGCCGTTTAAGTTTCGATATTTTAATTCCGAAAGACAAACAGTGCGGCGCCCGTATGGGTAACGTGGTGGTGGTAGAATTAGAAACTCGCCCACAACGCCGCTCTCAAGCTGTTGGGAATATTATTGAAGTACTCGGTGAAACCATGGGTACGGGTATGGCGGTCGAAATCGCATTACGTACTCATGAAATTCCGCACTCTTGGCCGCCACAAGTGACAAAGCAAGTGGCTGATTACAGTGAAACAGTCCCTGAAGCTGCGAAGAAAGGGCGTGTGGATCTGCGCGATCTTCCACTCGTCACCATCGATGGCGAAGACGCTCGTGACTTCGATGACGCCGTTTACTGTGCACCGAAAAAAGGTGGCGGTTGGCGTTTATGGGTGGCGATTGCGGATGTGAGCTATTATGTCCGCCCACAAACGGCACTGGATACGGAAGCCCATAGCCGTGGTAACTCGGTCTATTTCCCATCCCAAGTTGTGCCAATGCTGCCGGAAGTACTGTCTAACGGGTTATGTTCACTAAACCCAGGCGTAGATCGTCTGTGTATGGTGTGTGAAATGACGGTTTCGGCATCCGGAAAACTCTCTTCATATAAATTCTATGAAGCGGTGATGAGCTCTCACGCGCGTTTAACTTACACCAAAGTGTGGAAAATGCTGCAAGGGGATGAAGAGCTACGCGAGCACTACAAAGCGTTAGTGCCTCATATCGAGCATTTACACCAATTATACAAAGCGTTAGATGCAGCACGTATTGAACGTGGCGCTATCTCGTTTGAATCTGAAGAAGCCAAATTTATCTTCAATGCGGAACGTCGCATTGAGCGTATTGAGCCTGTAGAGCGTAATGATGCACACAAATTAATTGAAGAGTGCATGATTTTAGCTAATATTGCGGCGGCGCGATTTGTTGAGAAAAACGAAGAGCCTGCGCTATATCGTGTGCATGACCGTCCGAAAGAAGAGAGCGTTACGAACTTACGCTCAGTATTCAGCGAGTTAGGTTTAACTCTGCCGGGTGGTATGAAACCAGAGCCAAAAGATTACGCCCAAGTGATGAACGAAGTGGCTGAGCGCCCAGACCATGAGCTATTGCAGACCATGATTTTGCGGTCAATGAAGCAAGCGATTTATGATCCAGAAAACCGAGGTCACTTTGGTTTAGGTCTGAAATCGTATGCGCACTTTACCTCGCCAATTCGTCGTTATCCTGACTTAACCTTGCACCGTGGTATTAAATACCTACTGGCAAAAGAGCATGGTCATGGAGATAAGCGCTGGACGGAAACTGGCGGATGGCACTCCGATATGGACAGCATGCTGCAATTGGGTGAGCACTGCTCACTGACCGAGCGCCGCGCAGATGAAGCTACCCGTGACGTCGCAGATTGGTTAAAATGTGACTTCATGCAAGACCAAGTGGGACAAGTGTTTACTGGACTTATCACTAGCGTGACAGGTTTCGGTTTCTTTGTTCGCTTAAATGACCTATTTATTGATGGCTTAGTGCATATCTCAACCCTTGATAACGACTATTATCGTTATGATGCGGTTGGACAGCGCTTAATTGGTGAATCTTCCGGTACAACTTATCGCCTTGGCGATGAAGTGGAAATCCGTGTAGAAGCGGTACATATGGATGAGCGCACCATTGATTTTGCTTTAATTTCAACGACACGAAAAGCGAAAAACCCGGGTAAAACCACGCGGGATAAGATGAAGAAAGAAGTTAAAAATGCGACACGTTCAGCCCGTCGAAAAGGCGATGTGAGCAAAGAGAAAAACTTCGAACCTGATTCTGCATTTCGTCGTTCAGAGAAAAAAAGCAAGAAAGACAGCAAAGACGCGAAACCTGAAGGTAAAGGAAACGGTAAAGCGAAAAGCAAAAAGCCGTCCGATAAAACCAAAAAAATCAGTGCCAAGTTAAAAGCAAAACGCGTGGCGAAAAAATCCCAAAAACAAGAGGGATAAGCGCGTTTCATGATACAAGGTGGCGGGCAATCGCCACCTTTTGATTTTCCACCTATTTAATGTTCTCAACCTAAAAGATATTTATGAGCGAAATTATTTACGGCATTCACGCAGTGAAAGCCCTGCTTGAGCGTTCTCCGCAACGTATTAAAGAAGTCTATATTTTAAAAGGTCGTGAAGACCGCCGCCTGATGCCTATCGTTCATGAAATCGAAGCGTTGGGCATTGTGGTGCAAGTGGCAAATCGCCAATGGATGGACGCACAAACTGAAGGTGCGGTACACCAAGGGATTATCGCCAATGTGTTAGCCGGTAAACAGTATCAAGAAGGGGATCTTCCAGATTTACTGGAAAGCACCGAATCGCCATTTTTACTGATCCTCGACGGTGTGACTGACCCACATAACTTAGGTGCGTGTTTACGTAGTGCAGACGCAGCCGGTGTTCATGCAGTGATTGTTCCTAAAGACAAATCCGCACAATTGAACGCAACCGCGAAGAAAGTGGCATGTGGCGCGGCGGAAAATGTTCCGCTGATCCGGGTGACTAACTTGGCAAGAACCTTACGTTTACTGCAAGAGTACAATGTGTGGATTGTCGGCACCGCTGGCGAAGCTGACCATAACTTGTATCAAAGTAAGCTGACAGGCTCTATTGCACTCGTGATGGGCGCGGAAGGTGAAGGTATGCGTCGTTTGACTCGCGAACATTGTGACGAGCTGATTAGCATCCCAATGGCGGGCTCAGTTTCATCGCTGAACGTCTCTGTGGCAACGGGCGTGTGCCTGTTTGAAGCAGTACGTCAACGCATTGCCAAATAAATCATAAAATAATTTTTGCTTAATTTGTCTCCATCTCTTGAGTTTTTTATCTGGGATGGGTATAGTTACGCGTCAATTTTTTAGCCGCACTCAACAAGTTCCTTGCCTCCGCGGGCCGCGGTTAACCCAGACAGGAGGCTAATAATCCGTAAGGAGCAACTACTAATGCGTCATTACGAAATCGTTTTTATGGTCCATCCTGACCAAAGCGAACAGGTTCCGGGCATGATCGAGCGTTACAGTGCTGTTATCACTAACGCACAAGGTCAGATTCACCGTCTGGAAGACTGGGGCCGTCGTCAACTGGCTTACCCAATCAACAAACTGCACAAAGCTCACTATGTTCTGCTGAACGTAGAAGCTCCACAGGAAGCGATTGATGAGCTGGAAACTAACTTCCGCTTCAACGATGCCGTTATCCGCAGCATGGTTATGCGCTTAAAACACGCAGTAACAGAAGCTTCTCCAATGGTCAAAGCCAAAGACGAACGTCGCGGCCGTGACATGTCTGATGATTATCAAGACGAAGAAGCAGAAGAAACTGGGGATTCTGAAGAGTAATTGCTCAGGTGATCACTAATCGTCTGGTGCTGACAGGCACAGTCTGTAAAGCATTGATTCGAAAAGTGAGTCCGTCCGGCATTCCACATTGCCAGTTTGTTTTAGAACATCGTTCTGGACAACAGGAAGCTGGAATGTCACGGCAAGCATGGTGCAGAATGCCCGTCATTGCCAGCGGACAAGCCTTACAAACCCATACTCACAGTATAACGGTCGGCAGTCTGATTACTGTTACAGGTTTCATTAGTACCCATCAGGGACGTAATGGAATCAGTAAATTAGTCTTACATGCCGAGCAGATTGATTTGATAGATTCTGGAGACTAGCCATATGGCACGTTATTTCCGTCGTCGCAAGTTCTGCCGTTTCACAGCGGAAGGCGTTCAAGAGATCGACTATAAAGATATCGCAACGCTGAAAAACTATATCACTGAAAGTGGTAAAATTGTACCAAGCCGTATCACCGGTACTCGTGCAAAATATCAACGCCAGCTCGCTCGTGCTATCAAGCGCGCTCGCTACCTGTCTCTGTTACCATACACTGATCGTCATCAGTAATTGGTACAGTCCATTAACGACTAATAGAGGATAAGGTAATGCAAGTTATTCTGCTTGATAAAGTAGCTAACCTAGGTAGCCTGGGTGACCAAGTTAACGTTAAATCGGGCTACGCTCGTAACTTCTTAGTACCACAGGGCAAAGCTGTTCCTGCAACTAAGAAAAACGTTGAATTCTTCGAAGTTCGCCGCGCTGAACTGGAAGCTAAATTAGCTGACGTTCTGGCAGCAGCACAGGCTCGTGCAGCAGCTGTTACTGCGCTGGGTTCTGTTACTCTGGCTTCTAAAGCTGGTGACGAAGGTAAACTGTTCGGTTCAATCGGTACTCGTGACATCGCTGACGCAATCACTGCGGCTGGCGTTAAAGTTGCGAAAAGCGAAGTTCGCCTGCCAAACGGCGTTCTGCGTACTACTGGTGACCACGAAGTTCACTTCCAGTTACACAGCGATGTTTTCGCAGAGCTGAACGTTATCATCGTTGCTGAGTAATCAATAATGATGATAGTTGCCACTGTTAACGCGGTGGCACAATAAAAAAACACCGGGAATCCGGTGTTTTTTTATTTCTAACGTATGCAAAACTTACTGATTAACTGAACATTGGTAATCCAGCAATTCTCCCGCACTACCTAAATTAAACTGCCAAACATCCATCCGATTCGCTAATAATACCATCGAACCATCTTTCAGCTCCGTCACCGCCAGTCCATAGTTCCCCATGCTGTCATTATGTGCTTGAACATATTCATTTAGCTGCTTGAAAGGGCTTTGTTGGCTATCTAACTTTTTCGCCCAATATTCATGCCCTTCCAATTCCACTGGAAAAACATGCCACTCAGATTTAATCGCATCTGCATGTTGGTTAACTAGCTCAATAACCTGCGGTTTTAGGCAAGCAATATGGATATGAAGTTGATCTTGGGAACGCCCATATTGTGAATTAATCGCTAAAGCGAGTTTATCATCGCTAATAACGGGTTGACCCGCGGGGCTAACACTCTCACGTTCATTCCAGGCAAGCGTAAAGTAATCCGGACTATTATCTTCGAGTAATAAAGGGGATTCGATACCACTGACTCTATCGGTTGGCAGTACCAAATTATGAACCGGGCCTTTTTTATCTTTGAAGAGTACATAGCGATTGTCTAAATCCACTTTCATGCAAGATGGATTACGCTGGTCAGGATCATTGATAGCAATGCACTGCTGGCTAATGATATTCCACAGCCCATCTGCATGGTATTTAATCCATGAAATATAGCCAATAAGACTGAGTAGTAGGAGTAAAACTACGGCGGCAATAATTTTAATGAGTTTCTTTTTGCAGGTATTGTTGTTTTTCTGCATAGATTGTCCTGTTCTTTTCCCTGTTTAACTATTAAGTGTAATAAAGAACAGTGATTATACGTAGTTTATGGTGAGAAACGTCATCAAATAACGTCTCAATTGAATTTTTATTCTGAAAATAAAAGAAAGGTCGGGGTATTGTATGAAATCCCCGACGTTAAAATATAAATTAAGGTGTTCGGTAATAGCTACCATCGCTTAAGCGTGTAAAGCTATAGGTTTGACCGTTGGTTGCTGTAATTTCCAGCTGTTGAACTTCACCTTTCCCATTGGCTTTCAATCGGATTTTCTGCCCTTGCTGCAAGTTGCTAAGGGGTTTTTCTGAGCCTTCAGCTTTTGCCATGATAAAGGCATCATTTGCCTGCAAGTTATTATCACGAAATAGCTGCGCCAATGTTTTTCCTTTCTGAACGCGATAATTCTGCCATTCATTAGCTGACGGGCGTGTGGTTGGTGGCGTGGATGGCTGTGATGGCACGCTGGTGCTTGGCTGCTGTGTCAGCTGAGATGTTTGCGGCTCTTGAATAATTTCAGGTTCACTTGGCAATGATGGTGATGTATCTGGGATGTTGGTTGTCGGTTGTTCTGGCTGCGATAACACCGTATCCGGGATTGGATTAGGCTGCGAAGTCGGTGGGATCACGATAGGTTGGTTTGGCACATTGCTTGTATTATTTTGCGTGGAATTAGATTTATCGCCAGTAGGCCAAAATAAGGCAGCAATAACGATCAGCGCTAAAATAGCAATTCCATAGCGATGAAAAGTGGATAGTCTCAACATGACCCCTCCTATATTTGAGGAATAATTAATCACAGACGTTTTAACGCATACTAGCACTATTTACGCGTAAATTAACAAGTTGAAGACTAATTTAGGAGAACACTGAATAATTTAGACAGTTTTATTCTTCCGTGGTCGGGTTTAGGTTTACCCATAGGAAAGGGGCTGCTATCCTTGGTTTTTCTCAAAAATGAAATGGGTATTTTCATGGCAAACCAAAACTTTGATTCAGTAGAAGCTCAAGCGAGCTATGGCATTGGTCTACAAATTGGACAGCAATTATTAGAATCAGGACTAGAAGGTTTAGTTCCAGACGCAATTTTAGCGGGTCTGACTGATTCTTTAGAAGGCAACATGCCATCAGTTCCAGTTGAAGCTCTGCATAAAGCACTGCGTGAAATGCACGAGCGTGCAGATGCAGTTCGCCAAGAGCGTCAAAAAGAACTGGCTGCAGAAGGTCAAAAATTCTTAGATGAAAACCAGAAGAAAGACGGCGTATCGACTACTGAGTCTGGTTTGCAATTCTCTGTGATCAACCAAGGTGAAGGCGCAATCCCAGCGCGTTCTGACCGTGTTCGCGTTCATTACACCGGTCGTTTAATTGACGGTACTGTGTTCGACAGCTCCGTACAGCGCGGTCAGCCAGCAGAATTCCCAGTAAGCGGCGTGATCCCAGGTTGGATTGAAGCGCTGACATTAATGCCAGTGGGTTCAAAATGGGAATTATATATTCCTCATGAATTAGCTTACGGTGAGCGTGGTGCTGGCGCATCCATTCCTCCATTCAGCACCCTCGTTTTCGAAGTTGAGTTACTGGAAATTTTATAATTTTCTGACTGACTTACAGAAAAGAATAATCGCCTCATTCGCTTGCCATTTTGGTATAGCTAATGAGGCTTTTTTATTAGCGTAAATATTCTGCTCTTGTTACTCTTAAAGGCTTAGTGTCATTAGGGGAAATAAAATGCGCCAACAACTCTGTACACTTGTCCGAGAGGCGGGTGATGCCATCATGAAAATCTACAATGGGCATGCGCCATTGCAGGTTGAACATAAACAAGATGATTCCCCTGTCACGGCTGCGGATATTGCCGCCCATCAAATCATCAAGGAGGGGCTTTCACGTTTAGCACCTGATATCCCTCAACTTTCAGAAGAAGATCCACCAGAATGGCCTGTACGTCGTGATTGGCAGCGTTACTGGCTTATTGACCCATTGGATGGAACTAAAGAATTCATTAATCGCAATGGTGACTTCACCGTGAATATTGCGTTAATTGAAAATGGCATTCCAGTCATGGGGGTGGTTTTCGCACCCGCAAAAGGGTTGATGTATTACGCCGAAGGCTCTCAAGCGTGGAAAGAAGAGCATGGGCAAGTTCAGCGTATTCATGTCAAAGCTGCGACGCCACCTGTGGTGGTGATCAGTCGTTCTCATCAAGACTCCCAATTGATGGCGTACCTCGCTAACCTTCCAGATCATCGCACTGCGGAGATAGGTTCATCGCTAAAATTCTGCCTAGTGGCTGAAGGCAGCGCACAGTTATACCCACGTTTTGGACCTACCAATATCTGGGATACAGCCGCAGGACATGCAGTGGCATTAGGTGCTGGGGCTAGCGTGGTGGATTGGCAGGGAAATACACTGGATTATTCCCCGAGAGAGTCTTTTTTGAACCCCGGTTTTGAATGTCGTTAAGATAGCGAAAATAGCAAGATAATAAAAAGTCGGGTAGCTAATGATTAACTTACCCGACTTGAACAACATGATTCAATGCTTAGTTATCTAATTGCAGCACTTTAGCTGTTGCAGTACGAATATCTAAACATGCTTTTGCATCCTGTTTTAAATCAATTCCATAAGTTGGAATGATAGTCTTCAATCGAGCTTCCCAACCATCCGCAGAGAGTTGATCTGCAAAGCAGGTTTTCAGTACGTTGAGGGCGATAAACGCAGCAGTCGATGCGCCCGGTGATGCACCCATTAATACGGTGAATGATTTATCTGCACTCGTAATCAGCTCAGTACCGAACTCTAACACGCCTTTTTTCACTGGATCCGGTTTAATGATCTGAACGCGTTGACCTGCGACCACTTCTTTCCAATCTTCACGCTGCGCATCAGGATAGAATTTTTGCAGCATAGAGAATTGATGGGCAGACGTTTGCAGCACTTGTCCCACGAGATATTCAGCCAACGACCAATCATCTTTCGCGATGGCAAGCATCGGTTCAATATTGTTCAATCGGATGGAATCAAACAGATCCAAATAAGATCCATGTTTTAGGAACTTACTCGAAAAACCCGCATACGGGCCAAACAGTAAAGAGCGTTTTCCGCCGATGATACGGGTATCTAAATGCGGTACAGACATCGGTGGCGAGCCTTTATCGGCTTTTCCGTAAACTTTGGCGTGGTGGCGAGCCGCCACTTTTTCATCATCACAGCGTAGCCAAATTCCACTCACAGGGAATCCGCCGTAGCCTTTACCTTCCGGAATACCGGATTTTTGCAGTAATTCAATGGCGCGACCACCGGCTCCCACAAACACAAATTTTGCGAACGTAATGGTTTTTTCGTGAGTCAGAAGGTTCTTCACTTCCACATTCCAGCGCCCATCAGGCGTCTGTGTCACATCAATCACTTCATGTTTATAGTGAAGAGAAAACCCGTTCTGTTCGCTCAGTTGCGCCATCAATAAGTGGGTTAAGGCACCGTAATCTACATCAGCCCCAGTAACGACACGGGTAACCGCAATTTTTTCATTAGGATCACGGCCTTCAACCACTAATGGCGTCCACTCATCAATCTGTTTTAGGTCATCGCTGTATTCCATATTGTGGTAACAGTGATGGGCAGACATTTGACGGAAACGTTGTTGTAAAAACTTGATGTTGTCTGCACCAGATACAAAGCTCATGTGCGGACAAGGATGGATAAAGTCCCGTGGATTTTTGATTTTGCCTTTGGTGACTAAGTAGGACCATAGCTGACGAGACAGGTCAAATTCAGTGTTTACTTCAAGGGCTTTGCTGATATCTACCGTGCCATCAGGGTTTGGCGGGGTATAGTTCATTTCACAGTTTGCTGCGTGACCTGTCCCCGCGTTATTCCATGGATGGGAACTCTCTTGGGCACAATCATTTAATCTTTCGAATATCGCGATAGTGAGATTTGGCTCCAGCTCTTTAAGAAAAGTGCCGAGGGTGGCGCTCATGATCCCCGCACCGATTAGCGCGATATCAACATTTTCTGCAATGGGTTTAGTCATGGAAATCCCTATTTTTTATTCGGAGTGAAACACAAGTCTGTACCGTCTTGATACACCACATAAGCGCGTCTCCAAGGTTCATCACCAATCAGACGCCATTTGTGTCCTGTTCCGGTGTTGTCTTGAGCAAGCAGAATGTCACCTGGTTTGATAATAAATGTGGAGCCATCTTTGGTTTCGAACTCTAAGGTACCAGTGAGGGTGATTACATAGCGAGGAACGGGGTCTTTATGCCAATCCCACGAGCCACCTGAAACGGTTTCGCGGAAGGTGAGTTCACTGACGGCAATGGCAGGGCTTTGGTCATCTCCACGAGCAACACCATTCAGTTCAATGGTGCCTTCTTCAAACAGAGAGTTACCGTCTTCACCTGTCCACATACGAATACAACGGATCATCTTATTTAGCTCCTTAACTTAAGATTAATAT
>NZ_JAERJY010000130.1:0-10271 GCF_018257375.1 Providencia sp. JGM181
GAACTGATCGAAATAAATAGTTCAGCAAAATAAATGGAATAACGTGTAGAGAGTAATGATACAAATATAAAAAATTGTTCTCGGAACAAGAAGGAGTTTTAATATGAATTTTCAATTACATATGGGCCAAGTTAAATGGTTTGACGCAAAAGAAGGTTACGGCTTTATTTCACCTCGTAATGGTGGCGATGATATCTTCGTAACAACCAAATCAATTGCGAATAAAAAAATCAAATCTTTATCTGAAGGTCAAAACGTCGAGTTCTCTGTTACTCGTAATTCAGATGGTATAACGGCAAGAGACGTTATCGCTTACTAATTGAATTCTTAACAGAAATATTTCTCCTGCACTATCCTCTCATTCTTCGCAGGAGATCTTAATAAGCAAGAATAGAGTTAACGGTGATACCTGCATGTGATATCCTGACGCCAAGTGAGTTTAAATCCATTTGGGAGAAAACATGGATCACCGTTTACTTGAAATTGTTGCTTGCCCATCCTGCCACGGCAAACTAAGTTACAACAAAGAAAACCTCGAATTAATCTGCAAATTTGATCATCTCGCTTTTCCTGTTCGTGATGGTATCCCCGTTTTACTTGAGAACGAAGCGCGTAAAGTTGCTTTAGACGAAGGACTGTAATCCTATGTTTACCGTCATTATTCCTGCGCGTTACGCTTCAACACGATTACCGGGTAAGCCTTTAGCAGATATTCACGGTAAACCGATGGTTGTTCGTGTCATGGAGCAAGCGATTAAATCAGGCGCCAGTCGAGTCATTATTGCAACTGACCACCCCGATGTCGCTGCAGCGGTCATCGCAGCGGGTGGGGAAGCTTGTATGACCAATCCCGATCATCAATCTGGCACGGAACGTTTGGCTGAAGTGATTGACACTTACGGCTTTTCCGATGACGAAATTATTGTCAATGTGCAGGGTGATGAACCGCTGATCCCACCAGAAATTATTCGCCAAGTCGCTCATAATTTGCAAGGTAGTCAGGCAAATATGGGGACACTCGCTGTCCCTATTCATAGTGCGCAAGAAGCCTTTAATCCGAATGCGGTGAAGGTTGTGATGGATAAAGACGGTTACGCGCTTTATTTTTCTCGAGCGACAATTCCGTGGGATAGAGACCAATTTGCAAAGAGTAAAGAGACCATCGGTGATACTTTCTTGCGCCACATTGGTATCTACGCTTATCGCGCTGGCTTTATTCGTCGTTATATCGCGTGGGATGCTAGCCCATTAGAGAAAATCGAGATGCTAGAGCAGCTTCGCGTGCTTTGGTATGGTGAGAAAATTCATGTGGCGGTTGCTGAAAAGGCTCCGGGCGCAGGGGTGGATACACCAGAAGATCTCGAATTGGTAAGACAAGAATTTCAGCCATAATTTCTAGTGTGAATAATGGTCTGATAAAACAAGGGGAAACTGAATAAGTTTCCCCTTTGTATTTTACTCTGCCTGATTATCTTCGATTGGCTGGGTGTTATCGGGCTTTAAGTGCCACCAAATTGAACCAATGAGCTCATACCATGCCCGCTCGCTGTGGCTAAAATAAAATGCGGAAGGAATGTAGCGCTCCCAAGGATTCAAATCGCTGGTGATCACCAATTGATTGGCTGGGGCTGGATAAGGCTGCATTCCACGACTCGTAAACATCTTCAACGCACGGGGTAAATGGTTCGCTGAAGTCACTAACAAGAACGGCTGCTTACCAATAATTTTTTCAACTTCATAGGCTTCTTCTTGCGTATCTTTCGGTTCGGTTAGCGGGATTGTATCTGTCGCTGGAACTCCTAAAGATTGAGCAACCATGGATGCGACTTCGGCGCTACTGATTGGGCTACTGGCTTTACCGCCAGTAAAAATCAATTTGCTGCCGGGATGCTGCAGATAAAGACGTACCCCTTCAGTGACTCGAGGCAAGCTGTTACTGAGCAAATTCGAGCTAGGACTCCAGTCTGGGTTATAGGTAAACCCGCCGCCCAAAACCACAATATATTTTATCTCTTTAGGTGGATTCGTGGTGATAAGCTCATAACGTTTATTATAAGGGCCTTCAACGGGCGCCAGTAGCCGATCAGAAATGGGTTGTAGCCCTAATAGCGAGATGATAACAAGGCTTAATGTCACCAAGGATTTTCCACTTTTTTGCCAGCGGGTAAACCATAATAAAATCAGTCCAATTCCCCCAATAATCAATAATAAGGGCAGAGGCATTAATAGTGAACCAAGGTATTTTTTAAGCAGAAATAACATAGAAAGCCTGTTATGAAGATAATGTAAGCGAATAGGGACAAATGTAGCTGCATCAGCAATAAAATGCCATGTAAAATAAATCGGATACAAAATAAAGTACTATGCAAAAACAGCTAGATTATCTGTTATAATTCTTGGTTTTGATATGCTGTAAATAACTCATGATAGGTAACTGGAACGCAGATGGCAGACCGCAACTTTGATGATATTGTCGATAAATTTGCAAAAAATATTTATGGAACGACAAAAGGAAAAATTCGCGAAGCGGTAGTTTGGCAAGATCTTACCCAGTTACTGGAAACGCATTTTAAAGGTCAAACATTACGCATATTAGATGCGGGCGGCGGAGAAGGGCATTTTTCTCGTCAATTAGCTGCAATGGGTCATCAGGTTATTCTTTGCGATTTATCCGAAGAAATGTTAGAACGGGCATCGGTGCTTGCTGATGAACAAGGAATTAGCGAGAATATCAGCTTTGTTCACTGCGCTGTTCAAGATATCGCTCAACACCTTGATGAACCAGTTGATTTTGTCTTGTTTCATGCGGTACTTGAATGGATTAGCGACCAAAAATATGCATTAGAGCAACTGGCAGAGATTATCAGACCGGAAGGCATATTTTCTGTCATGTTCTATAATGCAAATGGCTTGGTGATGCGTAATGCAATTTTAGGTAATTTTCATCTCGCAACTCCTCATATCCAGCGTCGTCGCAAACGTTCATTATCGCCACAGAATCCGCTTTTCCCTCAACAAGTTGATGAGTGGCTTATTGGTTGCGGTATGGATATTTTAGGCAAAAGTGGCGTCAGAGTGTTCCATGATTATTTGCAAAGTAGACAATTACAACAAAAAGACTTTCCAGCGTTATTGGCGCTTGAACAACAATATTGTCGTGAAGAACCCTATATCAGCATGGGGCGATATATTCATGTCATGGCACGCAAACAAACCCAAAAGGACGATTTATGAGTGATTTTTCCCAGACCGTCCCTGAACTCGTGTCTTGGGCACGAAAAAATGATTTTGCGATTTCCCTACCCGCAGAGCGCTTAGCATTTTTGCTGGCCGTCGCAGTGCTTAACAGTGAGCGGGTTAACGGTGAAATGAGTGAAGGGGAGCTGGTGGATGCGTTTCGAGAAGTGTGCAAAGGCTTCGAACAAACCACCGAATCACTGGCAGTCAGAGCGAATAACGCCATCAACGACATGGTTCGCCAAAAAATATTTAACCGTTTTGCCAGCGACATTGTCGAAGGAAATGCGATTTATCGCCTAACGCCACTCGGCATTGGCATTAGTGATTACTATATTCGTCAACGCGAATTTTCGACATTAAGATTGTCGATGCAGTTATCGATTGTGGCGGGAGAGCTACAGCGTGCAGCGGAATCAGCCGAAGAAGGTGGTGATGAATTTTATTGGCACCGTCATGTTTTTGCGCCATTAAAATATTCAGTCGCTGAAATTTTTGACAGTATTGACCTGTCACAGCGAATTATGGACGAGCAACAAAACAGCGTTAAAGATGATATTGCTGCACTTTTAAACCAAGACTGGCAGGCAGCGATTGCCAACTGTGAGCAGCTACTTTCTGAAACGTCCGGCACATTAAGAGAATTGCAAGATACTTTAGAAGCCGCTGGCGATAAGCTACAGGCAAACTTACTGCGTATTCAAGAAGCGAATATGAATGCGCCGCAGTTCTCGGAAATGGTCGACCGACTTATCTTTGATTTGCAAAACAAGCTAGACCGTATTGTGAGCTGGGGGCAGCAATCCATTGATTTATGGATTGGTTACGACAGACATGTTCACAAATTTATCCGTACAGCGATTGATATGGATAAAAACCGTATATTTTCTCAACGTTTACGTCAATCTGTACAGCAGTACCTCGATAGCCCTTGGGCACTCACCTATGCCAATGCGGATAGGCTTTTTGATATGCGTGATGAGGAGCTGGCACTTCATGATCAAGAGGTGATGGGGGAACTCCCACCTGATCTGGAATTTGAAGAGTTCAGTGAACTTAATGACCAATTAGCGGCGTTAATCGAAGCGCAACTTGCGTTCTATAAAACGGATAACAAACCGCTGGATGTCGGTCACGTATTACAGAGTTATCTGACGCAATACCCACAGAAACGCCATTTTGATGTTGCGCGTATTATTATCGATCAGGCTGTAAAACTAGGTATCGCAGAGGCTGATCTGGCGGGATTACCGGCAGAATGGCGCGCTATTAATGATCACGGAGCCAAGGTACAGGCACATGTCATCGACAAATATTGAACAATTTATGCCAGTTAAACTGGCTCAAGCACTAGCTAACCCTATTTTTCCTGAGCTGGACAGCCAACTGCGTGCTGGTCGCCATATTAGTATTGATGACCTTGATAATCATGCATTTTTAATGGATTTTCAGGAATCGTTAGAGCAATTTTATGCTCGTTATAATGTTGAACTGATCCGGGCGCCAGAAGGCTTTTTCTATTTGCGTCCCCGCTCAAGCACCTTAATTCCCCGTTCTGTTTTGTCCGAACTGGACATGATGGTGGGTAAAATTCTGTGCTACCTCTATTTGAGTCCTGAGCGTCTAACCAACCAAGGAGTCTTTACCTCTCAAGAGCTGTTTGAAGAATTATTGTCGCTGGCCGACGAAAGCAAATTACTGAAATTTGTTAACCAACGCTCCACAGGTTCAGACCTTGATAAACAAAAATTACAGGAAAAACTGAGAACCTCCTTAAACCGTTTACGCCGTTTAGGTATGGTCTATTTCCTGCAAAATGACTCCAGCAAATTTATTATTAATGAGTCTGTATTCCGCTTTGGTGCGGATGTGCGTAGTGGCGATAATCCACAAGAAGCACAATTACGCATGATCCGTGATGGTGAAGCGGTCTCTCTTGAAGGGGAATTATCGCTAAGAGACAGCGATGAAGACGAAACGGATGAGAGTCAAGACCTGGCTGACAGTGAAGAGGATGAACAAGAATGATTGAACGCGGAAAATTTCGCTCACTGACGCTGGTGAACTGGAACGGCTTTTTTGCTCGTACTTTTGACCTTGATGAATTAGTCACAACCCTATCAGGGGGAAATGGTGCGGGTAAATCCACCACCATGGCGGCCTTTATTACCGCCATGATCCCTGACTTAACGTTACTGCACTTCCGTAATACCACAGAAGCAGGGGCCACCTCGGGTTCCCGTGATAAAGGTCTACACGGAAAACTGCGTCCTGGTGTCTGTTATGCCGTACTGGATGTCTTAAACTCTAAACATCAACGAGTTATGGTCGGTGTTCGCTTACAGCAAGTTGCTGGGCGCGATAAAAAAGTCGATATCAAACCGTTTATGATCCAAGGCGTGCCATTAGCCACAGTGCCAACGGAAGTATTAACGGAAGTGTTTGAAGGGCGCCAAGCTAAGGTTATTCCGTTGAATGACCTGAAAGAGCGCGTAGAAAAACAAGAAGGCATCCAATTTAAGCAATTTAACTCGATCACGGACTACCACTCAGTATTATTTGAATTGGGTGTGCTACCAAAACGTCTACGTTCAGCAGGGGATCGTAGTAAATATTACCGTTTGATTGAAGCCTCCTTATATGGCGGTATTTCAAGCGCGATCACTCGCTCACTGCGTGATTATTTATTACCGGAAAACAGCGGTGTACGTAAAGCATTCCAAGATATGGAAGCGGCATTACGTGAAAACCGTTTAACACTGGAAGCCATTCGCGTAACACAATCTGACCGTGATTTATTCAAACATTTGATCAGCGAAGCCACAGACTATGTATCTGCGGACTATATGCGTCACTCAAATGAACGTCGAATTCACTTAGATGCGGCATTGGCCGCCCGTAACGAACTGTATAGCAACCGCAAACAGCTGCGCGTTGAACAAGTTCGTAGTGTGGAAATGGCGCGTGAATTAAATGAACAAAACGAAGCGTCGACGGAAATCGAAGCGGATTACCAAGCGGCAAGTGACCACTTAAATCTGGTGCAAGCGGCGTTACGTCATCAAGAAAAAATTGACCGTTACCAAGCCGATATTGAAGAGCTGACTTATCGTCTTGAAGAGCAAAGTGAAGTTGTCGCTGAAGCCACAGAAAAACACGAAGAGCTTGATGCTCGTGCGCAAGCGGCTGAAATTGAAGTGGATGAGTTGAAAAACCAGCTTGCAGATTACCAGCAAGCGTTGGATGTACAGCAAACTCGTGCAATTCAATATCAGCAAGCACTTCATGCTTTAAACCGTGCTCGCGAACTCTGCCAGCTACCTGATCTGACCATTGAAAATATCGATGAATGGCTGGAAACCTTTGAAGCCAAAGAGCAGCAAGCCACAGAAGCCTTACTCGCTTTAGAGCAAAAAATGAGCGTGGCGGATGCGGCTCATAGCCAGTTTGAGCAAGCGTATCAACTGGTGAAAACTATGTTAGGTGATGTGAGCCGCAGGGATGCATATACGCAAGCGCGTTCATTACTGCGCGACTGGTCATCGCAACAACATTTAGCAGAGCGTGTTCAGCCGCTGCGTATGCAATTATCTGAACTGCAACAGCGTTTAGACAGCCAGCGTAATGCTGAAAAATTACTGAGCGAATTCTGTAAACGTTATGGGCAAAGTGTTGAGCCGGACGAGCTTGATGCCTTGATGGCGGAGTTGGAAATTCTGCAAGAAGAGTTAAGTACTGGCGTTAATGAAAGTGGCGAAAAACGCATGCAAATGCGCCAAGAGTTGGAACAAATTCGCCAGCGTATCAGCCAGCTTTCCGCTAAAGCGCCTGCGTGGATTATGGCGCAAGAAGCACTGACTCAACTCAATGAACAATCGGGTGAAACTTTCGAAAATAGCACTGAAGTGACTGAATTTATGCAGCAACTTCTTGAGCAAGAAAGGGAAATTACGGTTGAACGTGATGAAGTTGCAGCGCAACGCCGTGACCTCGATAAGCAAATCGAACGTTTAAGCCAGCCTAGTGGTGCCGAAGATGGGCGCATGCTGGCACTGGCAGAGCGCTTTAATGGCGTGTTGTTATCTGAAATCTACGACGATATTACCATTGAAGATGCGGCGTATTTCTCTGCATTGTACGGCCCTGCGCGCCACGGTATCGTGGTACAAGATTTGGCTGTGGTTCGTGAGCAGCTAGAAAATCTACAAGATTGCCCTGATGATGTGTACTTTATCGAGGGGGATCCATCTTCATTTGATGACAGCGTTTTTGATGCTCAAGAGTTTGAAAATGCGGTATTAGTCCGTTCATCAGAGCGTCAATGGCGCTATTCCCGCTACCCAGAGTTACCGCTATTTGGTCGAGCTGCCCGTGAGAGTCATTTAGAGTCACTGAGTGCTGAGCGTGATGAATTGGCGGAACGTTATGCGACCTTGTCGTTTGATGTGCAAAAAATTCAGCGTGCTCACCAAGCATTTAGCCGCTTTATCGGTCAGCATATTTCAGTGGCATTTGAAGCGGATCCTGAAGCTGAAATTCGTACATTAAATCAAAAACGTACTGAATTAGAGCGTGGACTGAACCAATTTGAAGAACAGACCCAGCAACAACGCCAACAGTTCGCTCAAGGTAAAGAAAATTTACTGGCATTAAATCGTTTATTGCCGCAAGTGAATTTGTTGATGGATGAAACGCTGGTTGATCGCGTTGAAGAGATCCGAGAAGAGCTTTCTGAAGCTGAGGAAGCGGCTCATTTCATCAATAAACACGGTAATAATCTGGCGAAGTTAGAGCCGATTGTGACGGTATTACTCAGTGATCCTGAGCAACATGATCAACTGCGTAAAGATTATGAATTGGCGAAACATACCCAGCAAAATGCGAAGCAACAAGCCTTTGCCTTGGTGGAAGTGGCTCAACGTCGCGCACACTTTAGTTACAGTGATTCGACGGGTATGGTCAATGAAAATGCGGACTTGAATGAAAAACTGCGCCAGCGTTTAGAGCATGCGGAAGCCGATAGAACTCGTGCCCGTGAGCTATTACGCCAGCAACAAGCGCAAAGCACGCAATATCATCAAGTTTTGGCATCGCTGCGCAGTTCATTCGACACCAAGCAAGAAATGTTGAAAGAACTTGAAGCAGAAATGCAAGAAATGGGCGTGAAAGCGGACCCTGATGCACAAGAGCGTGCCAGCATTCGCCGTGATGAATTACATCAATCTGTTATGGCAAACCGTAGTCGCATCAACCAGTTAGAAAAACAACTGACGTTATGTGAAGCGGAAATGGATAACCTGCAAAAACGTCTGCGTAAGCTGGAAAAAGATTATTACCAAATCCGTGAGCAAGTCGTGATGGCGAAAGCGGGCTGGTGTGCCGTGATGCGCTTGGTGAAAGATAATGGCGTTGAGCGTCGTCTGCATCGTCGCGAATTGGCTTATACCGATGGTGATAGTTTACGTTCGATGTCAGATAAGGCGTTAGGAGCGCTGCGTTTAGCGGTGGCGGATAACGAACATCTGCGTGATGTACTGCGCATGTCTGAAGATCCTAAACATCCTGAACGTAAAATTCAGTTCTTTATTGCGGTTTACCAACATCTGCGTGAGCGTATTCGCCAAGATATTATTCGTACCGATGACCCAATCGATGCGATTGAACAGATGGAAATTGAGTTAGCGCGTCTGACCGAAGAGTTAACTGCCCGTGAGCAAAAACTGGCAATTAGCTCGAAGAGTGTGGCGAATATCATTCGTAAAACTATCCAGCGTGAGCAAAACCGTATTCGTATGCTGAACCAAGGCTTACAAGCGGTGGCATTTGGTCAGGTTAAAGGGGTTAGATTGAATGTGAATATTCGCGAAAGCCACGCCTTATTGCTGAGCGTGCTATCAGAAGAGAGTGAATTACACCAAGACCTGTTTACTAGCCAACGTTTAACCTTCTCTGAAGCGATGGCAAAACTGTATCAACGCCTGAACCCACAGATGGATATGGGGCAGCGCTTACCGCAAACCATTGGTGAAGAGCTGTTAGATTACCGTAATTACTTAGAGTTAGAAGTTGAAGTTAACCGCGGCTCTGATGGTTGGTTAAAAGCAGAAAGTGGGGCGTTATCAACCGGTGAAGCGATTGGTACGGGTATGTCTATCTTAGTGATGGTTGTCCAGAGCTGGGAAGAAGAAGCCCGCCGACTGCGTGCGAAAGATATCATTCCATGTCGCTTACTGTTCTTGGATGAAGCGGCGCGTTTGGATGCGAAGTCTATCGCCACGTTATTTGAGTTATGTGACCGACTGGAAATGCAGCTTATTATTGCTGCGCCGGAAAACATCAGCCCAGAGAAAGGAACCACATATAAACTGGTGCGTAAAGTGACTGGTAATACGGAACATGTTCACGTCGTTGGGTTAAAAGGTTTTGGTCAGGATAATCCTGCTCCGCAAGCACTGCCTCAATAATTGATTTTTGTTTTTAGCTATTAAAACCGACATGGGAAACTGTGTCGGTTTTTTATTAGCCATGACGATGGCTTTAATTTGTTTTTTCTTAATTATATAAATAAGTTAATTGCTATAATTTCAATATTCATACTTAGTTGACTATAAAAAATTTTAAATCTAATTTCTTTGCTGTTTTTAAATAACAACAAGGATGTTAATTATGCTTTATACAGATACGATGGTTGTTACAGCTTCACCTTTATCTCATCGAGATAATTTTGGTTGGGATGAATGGAACAGTAGTTTTGGTTGGAGCGGTATAGATTATCGTGCTGACTTGCAGAGTTATTATTATGCATTAATAGATGAAAGTGGTTTTTTTGAATATGGTCCTGAATATGATGTTTTGGAGATTGATGAATCGATTTTTACCAATTCAAAAGATTCAGAAGAAAACAGAATAAGAATGCAAACAAGGCTAAAGGAACATATTGAAAATCAAAAGTTAATGTTAGAGCGTATAGAAGATTCAGAGGAGTGGCAATTCCTTGAAAATCCTGAGAAAAACCCATATATACAATATATAGG
>NZ_JAERJY010000131.1:0-10239 GCF_018257375.1 Providencia sp. JGM181
GTATAGTTTTATTAACTGGTTCTTTGTTGAGTCTTTGTTGTAAATCTCTCCATTAGATTAGAACGAGTTTAGTTGTTTTTTGAGCATGAAAAAATGAGGTGTTAAATGAGCACTTATTGTTTTTTTATTAAATCTGACGAAGTTGTTGCGTTAGAGATGACTGAAACCCAAAATGCTACCGAGTTAGTGAATATGGGTTACCAAAAGCAGTTTGAAGAGATTGAGGCGAATAGCAAAGAATTAGCGTTAGCGCGCTTTGCAGATATTCGCGGAGAAGAGCTAAAAAGCACTTATGCTTTTGCAGGTGAGTCGACGTTTAGTGGGCTGATTACCTCTTTCCTAAGTCGTTAAATTTATTTTTATTAGCAAGTCAAACGGGCAATCAAAAGATTGCCCGTTATCGTTTATGGATTGCTATTATTTATGGTTAGCTATCCGCTATCACTCAAAAAGATTATTGTGCAGCGTGCGAACAATCTCTTCCGCGTCGTTACCTGGCACAAGCAGACAAATATTATGGCTGCTAGCACCGTAGCTGATCATACGGATATTAAAGGATTCCAACGCGCCGAAAATCTGTTTGCCGAGCCCGTTCACTTGTGAAAGTTGGTTACCAATAATCGCTACCAGAGCTAGGTTTTCTTCCACTTCTACACGGCACAGCGCGGATAATTCGGTCATTAAGGCATTAGTCAGCAAGCTACCATTAGTGCCTGTTGAGCCCGTTGTATCTAATGTCAGTGCGACACTCACTTCCGACGTGGTGATCAAATCCACGGAAATATTATGGCGCAGCAAGATAGTAAAAATCTCTGCCAGGAAACCACGTGCATGCAGCATTTTCAAACTGTGCAAGGTCAGTAACGTTTGTTTGCGGCGTAATGCGAGCGCTCTAAATTGCGGAGGGTTTTCCGTTTGGTCGCTGACGATCGTCCCGCCCGCTTCTGGGGCTTTACTCGAGCCGACGAATACGGGGATCCCCGCACGCACTGCGGGTAATAACGTGGCTGGATGCAGAATTTTTGCGCCGAAAGTCGCCATTTCAGCCGCTTCGTCAAAGGCGATTTCATCGATTTTTTGGGCATTCGGCACCACACGAGGGTCGGTGGTGTAAATGCCGGGTACATCTGTCCAAATATCCACGCGGGATAGGTTCAATACTTCAGCCAGTAAGGCTGCGGTATAGTCACTC
The DNA here is from genome assembly GCF_018257375.1 of Providencia sp. JGM181. Lineage (NCBI taxonomy): Bacteria > Pseudomonadati > Pseudomonadota > Gammaproteobacteria > Enterobacterales > Morganellaceae > Providencia > Providencia sp. JGM181. Next base: position 1,193 of record NZ_JAERJY010000131.1, read on the forward strand.
CCTCCGCGCCCTAGTGTGGTAGTGCGCCCTTTGGCATCACGACCAATAAACCCTTGAGTGATAACAATCGACTCGGCTAAGCGTGGAAGCAACTGCTGCTGTGCGAGCACTTGTAGCTGTTCAAGATCCGGCTCAGCGCGACCAAAGCTTTCATTGGTTCTCATCACTTTACGGACATCAAACCATTGTGAGGATGCCCCGCGCTGGCGCAACACTTCCACAAACAGTAATGTGGACATAATCTCGCCGTGGCTGACCATTTCGTCCGTTAAGGCATCGGAAGTGGCAAGAGAGGCGGAATCAGCTAAATGGGCGATATTCTCAAGTAGACGGTCGATTTCTTCGCGGATCACGTTCGCAGTTTGCAGGTGTTCGATAATGTCATACTGAGTCTGTTTGACTCTTTGCAGTAGCTCATTGCGTTTATCAGTGTCGCAGCCTTCAGCGAGTTCAATGAGTAAGTTGGTGATCCCCGCACTTGCGGAAAGCACAACCACACGAACTTGATCATTTGCCAGTACGATATCCGCACTTTTATTCATGGCGTCGAAGTTAGCGACGCTTGTGCCGCCGAATTTTGCGATAACAAACTGATTACTGCCAGCTACTGTATTCATTTTCCAATCCCTTTAATTAAACCGCCTATCTTTAAATAATGCATGAACCCAAAATAATTCCTGCGGCGCAGGCCGAATACGGCACGACATCAACAGCTTGAAATACGTTGGAGTAATAGATTTATCGACTTTGGCACGTATCGTCAATAATGAATCGAGGTAAATCAGTAATTCTAATGATGGGCAAATGATTATCGGTTTTCTCAATATCATTTTGGGGATGAGATGACAGTTGCCGTTAGGTTTGGGAGAATAGACCCAACAGCAGCAGATTATGAGAACGCAGAAAACCGATAAGCTTCGTGTCCTCGGCGAGTTACAATCTATTATTATTTGAAATTGTTTTGGAGGTGTTATCCATGAAAAGTATCAATCCAAGCCAGACGGCGGCATGGCGAGCGCTAGAGCAGCATTATGCAGACATGAAAAATGTGCATATGCGTGACTTATTTGCACAAGATGCACAGCGCTTTACGAAGTTTTCTGCCACTTTTGATGACCAAATCTTAGTGGATTTCTCCAAAAACCGTATTACACAAGAGACATTGGACAAACTTTTGGCATTAGCCAAAGAAACGCAACTGGAAGATGCAATCAAAAGTCTGTTCAGTGGTGAGAAAATCAACCGCACTGAAGATCGTGCTGTGCTGCATACCGCATTACGTAACCGCGACAATACCCCAGTGCTGGTGGATGGCAAAGATGTGATGCCAGAAGTGAACGCGGTACTGGAAAAAATGCAGCAATTCAGCACACGCATTATCAGTGGCGAGTGGAAAGGGTACACCGGTAAAGCCATTACTGATGTGGTGAACATTGGGATTGGTGGTTCAGATCTGGGACCATTTATGGTGACTGAGGCGCTACGTCCTTATAAAAACCATTTAAATATGCATTTTGTTTCTAACGTTGATGGCACTCAAATTGCCGAAACATTGAAGGATCTCAATCCTGAAACTACGTTATTCCTGATTGCATCGAAAACATTCACAACGCAAGAAACCATGACCAATGCGCATTCAGCGCGTGAGTGGTTATTGACGTTTGCCAAAGATGAAAAACATATTGCGAAGCATTTTGTGGCGCTCTCAACGAACAGCGAGCAAGTCGCAAAATTTGGTATTGATACCAATAATATGTTCGAATTCTGGGATTGGGTTGGCGGTCGCTACTCTCTGTGGTCAGCGATTGGTTTGTCTATCATTTTATCCGTCGGTTATGAGAATTTCGTTCAATTACTGAGCGGTGCTCATGCAATGGATAAGCACTTCACGCAAACGCCTCTAGAAAGCAATATCCCTGTTTTATTGGCGCTGATCGGCATCTGGTACAACAACTTTTTTGGCTCAGAAACTGAAGCGATTCTTCCATACGACCAATACATGCATCGCTTTGCCGCCTATTTCCAACAAGGCAATATGGAATCAAACGGAAAATATATCGACCGTAATGGCAATGCAGTCACTTACCAAACAGGTCCGATTATTTGGGGTGAACCAGGAACTAACGGGCAACATGCGTTTTACCAGTTGATCCACCAAGGGACAAAAATGATCCCGTGTGACTTTATTGCGCCAGCAATGACACATAACCCGCTGGGGGATCACCATACTAAGTTGCTGTCTAACTTCTTCGCACAAACAGAAGCATTAGCCTTCGGTAAAACCCGTGAAGTGGTGGATGCTGAATTTGCCGCGCAAGGTAAAACTGTCGAAGAGATGGAATATGTGGCGCCTTACAAAGTGTTTGAAGGAAACCGCCCAACTAACTCTATTTTACTTAAAGAGATCACTCCGTATTCATTAGGGGCGCTGATCGCTATGTATGAGCATAAAATCTTTACCCAAGGTGCAATTTTGAATATTTTCACCTTTGACCAATGGGGTGTTGAGTTAGGTAAGCAACTGGCGAGCCGTATTCTGCCTGAATTGGAAAATAGCCAAGCGGTAGAGAGCCATGATAGCTCTACCAATGGGCTGATTAATTGCTATAAAAATTGGCGTTAATGGCGTTTTTTTAAGCGACTAATAGCCTGTAATTGGCAGGCTATTAGTATCCTAATAAAATACGATTTTTGAGCTAACTCATTATAAATCAAATATTTTTCACAAAATTTTTACAATTTGTGTTGAATTAGCGACTTTTTATATAAATTGTTATCTATCTTTAACCTTGCACAATAACAACGTGCTATTCTATCGCCCAATAATTTAGATGAACGATGCTGGTTGTGGCTTTAATACGCTAGACGTTAACAAGCTTGAGTAGCAATCAGGGGATAACCATAATTACTATGGTGGAATTTGATTGAATGCCTGAAACGATTTTTACCTCTCACCCGATAAATTGGTTAGAAGAGGGCGACGAGAGTGTTCCTGAAAGTGTATTAGATTGGTTGCAAGAGCAGGGGTCGATGACCAAGCGGTTTGAGCAGCATAGTCAGAAAGTGACGGTAATACCTTATTTAGAACGCTATATCTCACTGGATATGCTCACCGCCGACGAACAAAAATGCTTACCAATTAGTGAGCGTTATTGGCTACGGGAAGTGATTATGTATGGGGATAATATCCCTTGGTTGATTGGCAGAACGCTGATCCCAGAAGAGACGCTCACTGATAATGACAAAAAATTAGTGGATATTGGGCGTGTCCCATTAGGGCGCTATCTCTTTAGTCATGAAAACCTAACCCGAGATTATATTGAAATGGGATCCAGCGCTGACCGCTGGGTACGCCGCTCCCTACTTAGATTGTCCCAAAAACCATTATTATTAACCGAAATATTTTTACCTGAATCACCTGCATATAGATAACTATCTAACATAATTCAAATAACGTTTATGGGTAAAATAGAAGCATAAAGGAGCACGATAACGTGGAGGGAAGTATGGCGCTAAGTAAATGGCATGCATACAGCCGTTTAATGCGTATTGATAGACCTATTGGCTCACTGTTATTACTGTGGCCAACCTATTGGGCGCTGTGGATTGCCGCCCAAGGCACGCCAAGTTTGCATATTCTGATTGTCTTTACGGCCGGTGTATTTTTAATGCGTGCCGCAGGCTGTGTTATCAATGACTTTGCTGATCGTAATTTCGATGGGCATGTAGAAAGAACTAAACACCGACCACTGCCTAGCGGTGATGTTACGGAAAAAGAAGCAAAAATTCTATTTGCTGCGTTGGTAGGGCTCTCTTTCTTATTGGTATTGAGTCTGAATACCATGACCATCTGGTTATCGGTCGCAGGCTTAGCGCTAGCGTGGATCTACCCGTTTGTGAAACGTGTGAGCCATTTGCCTCAAGTAGTCTTGGGCGCTGCATTTGGCTGGTCAATCCCGATGGGATTCTCAGCAGTTAGTGAGTCCTTACCACTAGTTTGTTGGTTACTGTTTTTAGTGAATATCATCTGGTCAGTGATTTATGACACGCAGTATGCCATGGTCGATCGTAACGATGATTTAAAAATTGGCGTGAAATCAACGGCGATTCTGTTCGGTCAATATGACAAGCTGATTATTGGTTTGCTGCAAATTGTGATGGTTGGCTTGCTGGTGGTGATTGGCTCATTAGCTAACTTAGGTATGGTTTATTATGGTTCGTTAGTGCTAGCCGCTGCGCTGTTTGTTTATCAACAGCAATTGATGGTGAACCGAGAACGAGCACCGTGTTTCAAAGCGTTTATGAATAATAACTATGTTGGCTTTATTCTGTTTATCGGTATGGTAATTAGTTATTTTTAACCGCTAAAACGGGATAAGAAAAAGGGTAATGCAGATGCGTTACCCTTTTTTATTGTTGAATATCATTGACTTGTGATATTACTCTTGCGGCGTTTCTGAGTCTGCATCAGCACTTTCCGGCGTATTTTTCGGCGCTGGTTTTGGTGCAGAAAGTTCTTCAGTTTGGCTAACGCTCTCAATGGTCAGACGGATTTCCGGTGACATCAAGCGTGCAAGCACGGCGTACAAGTTTTTCGCATTCGTCGAGAAAATATCATTCTCGTTATTGTCGATATAGCCTTCTTCTTTGAGGGTATCGACCAGTGTTGAGAACACGGCTTTATCAAAGAATTCAGGGGCGTTAATACCGTGCAGAACGGACAGACGCTGCGCGAGCATACGACTCTCTTTCTCTAACGTATTGCGGCTGACTTCTGGGCTTGCATTGAGCAATGACAGTGTAATGGCGTAGCGTTGCAGTGTTTCACGAACACCAGCTGCCAGTAGCTGTAACGGACGGATACGGCGAGGATTTAACACCACCATATTCTCATCTTTCAAGCAGATCAGTTGTTGGTTATTCAGCTCATCAATCAATGTATCCACTGTTTCCGTAAGCGCGTTTGCGTCATAACGCATAAACAGCTCAGCTTTCAGGAATGGATAAATCAGCGCAACTTGCTGGTGGATTGCATCACGGCTAATGCGCTCATGGTGCAGCACAATGCTGGCGATAAGCGAAGGCAGAACCAGTAAGTGATGAATATTGTTACGGTAATAGGTCATTAAGACGGCATTTTCGCGTGGCAGAATAATAATATCCCCCATGCTGTCTTTTTCGACTTCAAACTTGTTCATCTGCAAAGCGTGTTCAAGCAGCTCTTCAGCCGTTTTGTTCGGCGTAGTTGCATCGGCAGTGTAAGGCACATTGCGCAGTAGCTGTAGATAGCACTCGATTTGTTCAAGCAGTTGTTCACGGGTGAGCGAGCGCTGACGTGAAGCCAACAATGCCGTTGAACATAGGTTAATCGCGTTGGCAGCTGCCGCATTATTGATATTCACCATAATGTTATCGGCTAAGCTGCTGACGGTTGGGTTTAACCAGCTCGGGCGCTGTGGTTCAATCGGGTCGATAGATTCACGCCAATTTGGTACGCGGTTATTTAAGTACTGGGTCAGTGAAATTGGTTGCCCAAAGTTCACATAACCTTGACCCAAATTACGTAGTTTACGCAGACCACGTACCATGGAGAAGAAGCCTTCTTTCTCTTTCTCAGCGCCACGCAGCTCTTTTGCGTAAGTTCCCACTTCCATCACATGCTCGTAACCAATATAGATAGGAACGATGGTGATAGGGCGGGAGTCTCCGCGTAGCATCGCTTGTAGGGTCATCGACAAGGTACCGGTTTTCGGTTCCAGTAAGCGACCTGTACGTGAACGACCGCCTTCCACAAAGTATTCAATCGAATAGCCGCGAGCAAATAGCTCACTAAGGTATTCGCGGAATACGGTGGAATAGAGTTTATTGCCTTTGAACGTACGGCGAATAAAGAACGCACCTAAACGGCGGAAAATAGGACCGGCTGGCCAAAAGTTAAGGTTAATACCCGCCGCAATGTGTGGTGGCACTAAGCCTTGGTGATAAAGCACATAAGAAAGCAGCAGGTAGTCCATATGGCTACGGTGAGAGGGCACATACACAATTTCGTGACCATCTTGCGCCAGCTGGCGAACGCGCTCAGCATGTTGAACGTTGATCCCTTGGTATAAGCGGTTCCATGTCCAACCGAGTACACGGTCAGTCAGTCGCACTGCTTCATAAGAGAAGTTAGCAGCAATCTCTTCCATCATCGCCACGGCATTTTGCTGGGCTTTTTGTAATGGGATTTTTTTACTGCGCGCTTCGTCTTCAACGGCTTTTTCAATCGCTTTAGAGGATAGCAGCTTATTAAATAGCTCATAACGGGCAGGCAGTTTTGGCCCGACCGCAGCTAAACGCTGACGAGAGTAGTGAATACGTGCTACGCGAGCAAGTTTATTGGCAATGATGGTGTCGGTGCCATGTTCTTGCGCCATCTGGCCAAGAGAAATACTCGGAGAGAAACGTACAAAGCTATCGCGCCCTAACCACAGGACTGCAAAGAATTTTTGCACACCGTTTAAGAGTTTTAGCGGGGCAGGCTTATGCCCTTCGCGACCCGGCGCACGTCCAAACATGACGGATGCAGGTAGCATTTGAATATCAAGATTTGGATTGTTTTTATGCAAATCCAGATACGCATGGAATATTTTTACTGACTCTTTACGTGGATCTGGGGAGTAGTAACGGAACACGCGCGGGCCATCATCAATAAACACATAGGCTGGGAGCTTGGTGCCATTGATGTCGTTATCCACTAGCGGATCAGGTAAACCAATCGCTAAGCATTGTTGGCGAAGCGTGAGCAGGTCGGACTTTGAGTGATATGGCAAGACGTACAGCGTTGGCTTGCTTGGGTCAAGCTGTAACTCTGTTACCGGATCCGTTGGGATTAGTTTACTTTTTACCAATAATTTCAGTGGTAAATTCAACGTGTTGTAATATATTTTACGCCATAGTGACATAAATGATTATAGCCTCTTGTTAGTAATGCTGCGCAATCATAGCAGAAAGCAACGTTTAGATCTGTTATCGATAATTCACTTTGACTGCAAAAGTTGATTATTGTTTAAAAATTAAGGAAAAAATATGGCAAGTCAAACTAAGGGACTCACTCGGGTCATCAAAGCGGCTGGATACTCCCTTAAAGGTTTAAAAGCAGCATGGGTAAATGAAGCCGCATTTCGTCAAGAAGCGATTGCTGCTATCATTGCGATAATTATAGCTTTTTACTTGGATATTAGCCAAATTGACAGAATTTTGTTGATTGGTTCAGTTGTATTAGTCGCAATCGTTGAGTTAATTAACAGTGCAATTGAGGCGGTTGTTGATCGTATTGGCAGTGAATACCATGAATTATCTGGGCGAGCGAAAGATATCGGCTCCGCAGCTGTGTTCGTCACGATAGGATTAGCTCTGTTTATCTGGGGAACCGTATTATGGGCACGTTATTTTACGGCTTAGTGGGCTAAAAACAGTAAAAGAGATAAAAAGCCAGAAATTCATCAACAAAAGCAGGTTTTGGCTAATTTAACAGTTCCCAATACCCATTTACCTGTATATACTCACAGTCTGACTGTATAAACAAACAGGGGAACGGGATGAAAGCACTGACAGCTCGACAACAGCAAGTTTACGATCTGGTGCGTGACCACATTTCGCAAACGGGCATGCCACCAACACGCGCTGAGATAGCAGCAAGTTTGGGTTTTCGTTCGCCTAATGCGGCAGAAGAACATTTAAAAGCCTTAGCTCGTAAAGGGGTAATTGAGATTGTTTCTGGAGCTTCCAGAGGCATTCGTCTGTTGTTAGAAGAAGAATCCGAAGATTTAGGACTTCCTCTGATTGGACGTGTTGCTGCTGGCGAACCATTGCTTGCACAAGAACATATTGAAAGCCATTACCAAGTCGACCCAGAATTATTTAAACCACACGCAGACTTTTTATTACGCGTAAATGGTATGTCGATGAAAGATATCGGTATCATGGATGGTGATTTACTTGCGGTACATAAAACACAGAATGTCCATAATGGGCAAATTGTTGTGGCACGTATCGAAGATGAAGTTACTGTTAAACGCTTTAAGCAACAAGGCAATCGCGTTGAGCTTATTGCTGAAAACTCTGATTTTGCACCAATTGTGGTTGATTTACGCGAACAGAATTTTACTATCGAAGGTCTAGCTGTTGGGGTTATCCGTAACAGTGACTGGCATTGATGATGAGTGATTGAGTCTGGCAGCAGACTCAATATCTCTATTTTTTGAATAGCCTTTCTTTATATAGCTATTTTCATACTGTTTTTCTTTATATAGCCATCTTCCATGTTGCTATATAGCTTCCTTTATTTTACTTCCTGTAGACCACTTATTCTATATCACTTCTTTTTTGAACTGACCGTGGCGTGATGGTTATGCTCACAGTGTTCATGATCTTGGCAATTGGAAATCTCAAAACATTTTTGACATAAACCATGGTTTTCTACCACCGTATGCCTGAGATGAAAATGATTTTCTTCCGCTAGTGTGCTAATCGCTTGTTCGATAGTCGTGCAGTCACTTTCGGTCACATTGCCACAATTATCACAAATCAACATCACTGAAATATGGCTTGGATTATCCACATGGTGACAAACCACATAGCTGTTTGTGGATTCAATTTTATGAATAAATCCTTGTTCCATGAGGAACTCTAAACCGCGATAAACGGTAGGGGGTTTAGCCTGAGGCTCTATTTCACGTAGTAAATCTAGTAGATCATAAGCACTGATCGCACCGTGTTGCTGCGCTATTAATCGCAGAACAGTCTCTCTTTGTGGGGTCAAACGCACGCCTCGAGACTGACAAATACGTTCGGCCGTCGTAAGCAGCATGTCTTCACTGATTGTTTTCATCTTGTTTGGCCCCACCTAGATAGCTTCAAGTTTTTATTACTGTTTAGTTTACCATAACTTCCATTTCTGTTGTGTTTGAAATGGTGGTGATGAAATAAACAATTTCTTACTAAATTGAATACGCAATTTTAACTTTAATAAAGGCAACATTAATAAAAAATGAACTCCTTATTTA
>NZ_JAERJY010000132.1:0-10227 GCF_018257375.1 Providencia sp. JGM181
AAATCCCCCCATACCCTAAACAAAATAAGTGATGATGACCACCGCAATTAATAAATAATAAAGTTTCTCAATTCATTAATTTCATCTATCTTGTTTAGGTCAAAAATACCGTCTTTAAGTTAAAACATAGTCATGGGAGATTCCAATGTTAACTGTCTGGGGACGTACTAACTCTTCAAACGTGAAAAAAGTACTGTGGTGCTTGAAAGAGCTGAATATTCCTTATAATCAAAAAGATGTTGGTGGCCCATTCGGTGGTGTTGATACACCTGAATATAAGAAAATGAATCCAAACAGCACAATTCCAACTTTACAGGATGAAGGCTTTACCCTGTGGGAATCCAATGCAATTTTACGTTACCTTACGGAAAAGTATGATCATTCTCACCTATTGTTAGCAACTGATCTGCAAGAAAAAGCAGCGGCAGATAAATGGATGGATTGGAGCAGCGCTAATTTGTTTGACCATATCAAGCAGATGATGAACAAAATCGTTCGCGTTCCTGAAGCGGATAGAGACCCGGCTCAAGCCAAAGTCATTTATCAAAATATCGAAAAGCTGCTGAAAATTGCGGATGATACTCTGGCGACTCAAGCCTATTTTAGCGGAGATAAATTTGGTATTGCGGATATTGCCATTGCGCCACTGTTCTACCCATGGCATGAAATTGTGACAGAACGCCCTGAATTTCCTCATTTAGAGTGCTGGTATCAAACACTGGCCAAGCGCCCTGCATTCCAAGAAATTGTGATGTTACCTATCAAATAAGCATTTAGCGTGGCGTTCGTATTGAGCGCCACGGTTTTCATTTAACTCATCGGCATATAAAGTGGGTGAGTAAACTCATACTCAAACCCCATTTCTTGGCAAATTCGATTTCCATCGATTGTTTTCCCCGCAGCCTCATGCTCTTCAAGCGCAAATTCTGGCGGTGTTAAGCCTAATGATTTTGCTGCTTCAGTGTAAAACTGCCGACGCGTCGGGTGCTCAGGCGCACATAAATTATAGGTATGCCCACCATTAGACTGCTGGATCAACAGCAAAATTGCGGCGATCACATCATCTTGATGCACCATATTAACTGGCTGATTAGCCCCTTTGACTTGTTGTTTACCTGCTAAGAAGCGCCCTGCATGGCGCTTTTCACCCACAAGACCGGCTAATCTCAGTACGTCCACCTGAATATTGGGTAAGTCATGCAGCCATTGCTCAACCGCAATTAACGCTTGTGCTGAGGCTGTTTCGCCAAGTAACGGTGCATTTTCATTAATGACGCCATCCACATCACCATAGACAGAAGTCGATGATGTAAAGATAACCCGAGGAATTTGATAGCTAATTGCGCTATCAACTAATTGCTCAATCGCCACAATATACTCAGAAAGGCTGACTTTTGATGGTGGTAATAAAATTACCATCACATCCGCCTCCTCCATTAATTCACTCAAATCATCGGTATCGCATTGTAATTCTGGCATCAATTGCAGTTGATAACAGTCAATACCCACCCTTTTGGCAGCTTCAACACCATCCAAACTCGTTTTCGTTCCTGCGACCGTCATTCCCTGCGACATCAAGCGACTCGCTAAAGGAACCCCTAACCAACCTAAACCAATAATGGTGATTTTTTTCATAAGACTGTCCCGCATCCTGAGAAAGTGATTGCATCAATGCCTCATAGATTAGCTGAAAATCATTCAACTTCCGAAGCTATTTTCCAAGGGATTAATCACTATAAAAAACCGGGAACTAATTATTATGAGTTATTTTGAAAAAAAGGGTTGCATTCATAGTGTGAAATCGGATAGCTTGATTAGTATTGAATGTTTAAGCAATTATCCAAATAACTAAACGGAAGCTATTATGACTCGTATTTCACGCAACCATCATCATCACCATCATCCTGATTAGTCTTTCGGGCGATGTGTGCTGGAAGACGATCAACGACTCTTCCGGTGGCTGAAATGCGAATTGAGAAAACCCTCGGAAGATTATCTTCCGAGGGTTTTTTTATTATTAATCAAAAAGATATTTTTGGGATGTGGAGCAAAATTATGTTGGACAAATCACGTTTACGTATCGCAATACAGAAATCAGGACGTCTAAGCGAAGAGTCAAGAGAGCTACTGGCTCGCTGCGGCATTAAAATCAATTTACAACAGCAGCGACTGATTGCTTATGCAGAAAATATGCCTATTGATTTACTTCGTGTACGTGATGACGATATCCCGGGACTGGTAATGGACGGTGTAGTTGACCTCGGTATCATTGGCGAAAACGTACTGGAAGAAGAAGTTTTAAGCCGCCAAGCTCGCGGTGAAAATCCGCAATTTACCACTTTACGCCGCCTTGATTTTGGTGGTTGCCGCCTCTCTTTAGCTGCCCCATTAGACTTCAATTATACGGGCGCAGAATGTTTAAATGGCTCCCGTGTCGCCACCTCTTACCCGCACTTACTTAAGCGCTATTTCGATGAGAAAGGCGTGAAATTTAAATCCTGCTTACTGAATGGTTCTGTGGAAGTTGCCCCTCGCGCTGGCTTAGCGGATGCGATTTGTGACCTCGTCTCGACAGGAGCCACTCTTGAAGCAAACGGCTTAAAAGAGGTGGAAGTTATTTACCGCTCTAAAGCGTGCTTAATTCAGCGCGATGGTGAAATGTCAGCGGATAAGCAACAACTGATCGACCGCATGATGACCCGTATTCAAGGGGTTATCCAAGCGCGCGAATCAAAATACATCATGCTACACGCGCCAAGTGACCGTTTAGAAGAAGTTATTTCCCTGTTACCAGGTGCTGAGCGACCAACTATTTTGCCATTAGCAGGCGACCAAAGCCGTGTTGCCATGCACATGGTCAGCTCAGAAACCCTATTCTGGGAAACCATGGAAAAACTAAAATCCTTGGGTGCAAGTTCAATTCTTGTTTTACCAATTGAAAAAATGATGGAGTAATTCGCCATGGAACTGGGATTCAATCAACCAATTCGCTGGTCAGACTGCCTTGAAGAGCAGCAAGAAGCTTTACTGATGCGCCCTGCTATTGCCGCCTCTGGCAACATTAGCGCCGCGGTCAGTCAAATTATTGACCAAGTGCGTACAGAGGGAGATGCTGCCCTCATCGCCCTGAGCCAACGTTTTGATAAAACAGACATTACCTCTGTTCGTGTTTCACAAGAAGCCGTTGATGAAGCCCAAGCTCGCCTTGGCGATAACATTAAAGCGGCAATGAACACGGCGATTGGCAATATTCGCCGCTTCCATGAAGCCCAAAAACCTGCGCCGATCACCGTTGAAACTCAAGCTGGCGTGGTTTGCCAACAAGTGACCCGCCCGATTGATTCTGTCGGGCTGTATATTCCGGGCGGCTCCGCACCATTGCTATCTACTGTCATGATGCTGGGAACGCCTGCAAATATCGCCGGATGCCGCAACATTATTCTCTGCTCGCCTCCACCGATTGCAGACGAAATTTTATATGCAGCCAAACTGTGCGGTATCACTGACATTTTCCAAGTCGGTGGCGCCCAAGCTATTGCTGCAATGGCATTTGGTACCCAAAGCATTCCGAGTGTTGATAAAATTTTTGGACCCGGCAATGCCTATGTGACGGAAGCCAAACGCCAAGTTAGCCAAAGCTACCAAGGCGCAGCCATTGATATGCCTGCGGGGCCATCCGAAGTATTAGTGATTGCCGATAGCCAAGCTAACCCTGCATTTACGGCATCAGATTTGCTCTCCCAAGCAGAACACGGGCCAGATTCTCAGGTCATTTTACTCACCGACGACGCGGATTTTGCACAGCGCGTTATTGAAGAGACCGAAAAGCAACTTGCGGTGTTATCTCGTGCATCTATTGCCCGTGAAGCCCTTAGCGCAAGCCGAGTGATCATCGCGGACTCTATCAACCAATGTGTTGAAATCAGTAACCGCTACGGGCCTGAACACTTGATTTTGCAAACTCGCAATGCCGATGATTTGGTTGAGTCCATCACCAGTGCAGGATCGGTATTTGTAGGAGATTGGTCGCCAGAATCCGCAGGGGATTACGCTTCAGGCACCAACCACGTATTACCAACTTATGGTTACACATCAACCTATTCAAGCCTTGGTTTAGCCGATTTTATGAAGCGAATGACAGTCCAAAAACTGTCGGCTCAAGGGTTACTAGGATTAGCCAACACCATAGAAACTTTGGCTCAAGCGGAGCAGCTGACTGCTCACAAAAACGCCGTTACCTTACGAGTCACCGAACTAAAAAAACAAAATCAGGAGTGAACCATGAGCCAGACGTTTAATGCAGCCAGCCTTGCACGCGAAAATGTAAAAGTAATGACCCCGTATATGTCTGCTCGTCGTCTTGGAGGGAATGGGGATGTATGGCTCAATGCCAACGAATACCCAACGGCGCCAGATTATCAGTTTATTGAGCGTAATCTTAACCGTTACCCAGAGGCACAACCTGCCGGCGTGATTAACAATTATGCCGCCTATGCTGGGTTATCTCCTGAACAAGTATTGGTGTGCCGTGGCGCTGATGAATCTATCGAATTATTAATCCGCGCATTTTGCGAGCCCGGTAAAGACGCAGTGATGTTCTGCCCACCAACATACGGTATGTACAGCGTCAGCGCAGAAACTTTTGGTGTAGAACAGAAAAAAATTCTGTCGTTGCCAGATTGGTCACTGAATGTCGCCGCTATCCGCGAAAACTTATCGAATACCAAGCTGATTTACATCTGTAGCCCAAATAACCCAACGGGCAACATCATCGATAATAAAGCGCTGTTGGAAGTATTAGAAATGGCGGCTGACCGTGCGCTGGTGGTTGTCGATGAAGCTTACATTGAATTTTGCCCTGAATTTAGCGTCGCTAGCTGGCTTGCCAAATACCCGAACTTAGTGATTTTAAGAACCTTATCAAAGGCGTTTGCACTGGCAGGTTTACGCTGTGGATTTACCTTAGCATCCCCTGAAGTGATTGAAGTTTTACTGAAAGTCATCGCCCCTTATCCGCTATCTACCCCTGTGGCTCTGATAGCGGAAAAAGCCCTGAATGCTGATGGCATCGCCATCATGAAAAAACGCGTGTTAGAAATTCGCGAGAATCGCATTGCGCTTTCAGAAGCTTTACGTGAATTGTCTGTCGTTGAAACCGTCTACCCAAGTGAAACCAACTATATTCTGGTGCGTTTTACCGATGGCGCGAAAGTGTTTAAAGCCCTGTGGGATCAAGGCATTATTTTACGCGACCAAAGCAAGCAACCGGGGCTGGTTAACTGCCTGCGTATCACCATTGGTACTGAAATTGAAAACGTCCGTGTTATTGAAGCGATTAAAGCACTTTGCTAATTAGGAAATAGTCATGAGCCAGAAAATTCTTTTTATCGACCGTGATGGAACATTAATTACCGAACCACCGACAGATTATCAAGTGGATAGCCTCAGTAAGCTCGCCTTTGAAAATGATGTCATTCCAAGCCTATTAGCACTGCAAAAAGCCAATTATCGCTTAGTGATGATCACCAACCAAGACGGTTTAGGCACCAAGAGCTTCCCTACGGAAGATTTCAATCCACCACACAATTTAATGATGCAGGTGTTTGAATCTCAAGGTATCCGTTTTGATGATGTACTGATTTGCCCACACATGCCCGCGGACAATTGCGACTGTCGCAAACCAAAAACTAAGCTGGTAGAAAGCTACCTCAAAGACGGTGTTCTCGATATCGAAAACAGCTATGTCATCGGCGACCGCGAGACAGATATTCAGCTTGCCCAAAATATGGGGATTAAAGGGCTACGTTATAGTGCCAAAGAGCTGAATTGGAATACCATCACCAACCAACTCACTAAGCGTAACCGCTACGCCTTAGTCGAGCGCGTAACCAAAGAGACCAACATCCAAGTGGAAGTGTGGCTTGACCAAGAAGGCGGTAGCAAAATCAACACTGGCGTTGGCTTCTTTGACCACATGTTGGATCAAATCGCCACCCACGGCGGCTTCCGCTTGCGCATTGAAGTTAATGGTGATCTGTTTATTGACGACCACCACACCGTCGAAGATACCGGCTTGGCGTTAGGCGAAGCACTACGCGTCGCACTCGGAGACAAACGTGGCATTGCCCGTTTTGGTTTCGTATTACCGATGGACGAATGCCAAGCACGCTGTGCGCTGGATATTTCTGGGCGTCCGCACCTGGAATACAAAGCAGAGTTTAAATATCAGCGCGTTGGTGACCTGAGTACCGAGATGATTGAGCACTTCTTCAGTTCGTTATCCTATGCGATGGGCTGCACGCTACACCTGAAAACGAAAGGGAAAAACGATCACCACAAAGCGGAAAGCCTGTTTAAAGTTTTTGGTCGTACCTTACGCCAAGCGATTCGCGTTGAAGGGGATACCTTGCCAAGTTCGAAAGGAGTTCTGTAATGAAGGTTGTGATCCTCGATACCGGCTGTGCAAACTTAGCGTCCGTCGCCTATGCCGTTAAGCGCCTAGGTTATGACCCAACAGTGAGCCGCGATACCAACACTATTTTACAAGCAGATAAAGTCTTTCTACCGGGTGTTGGCACTGCCAGCGCCGCCATGGAAAAACTGGCAGAGCGTGAACTTATTCCGTTAATTAAAGCGCTAACCCAACCTGTTTTGGGTATCTGTCTAGGTATGCAATTACTCGGCAGTATCAGTGAAGAAGGTCAAACAGAAATTCCACTGTTAGGATTGATCGACAGCCCCGTTCGCAAAATGGATGCAAACGGCTTACCTGTCCCTCACAGTGGCTGGAATCAAGTGAAAGCACTCGCGGGCAATCCCTTGTTTAAGGGAATTAGCGACGATGCCTATTTTTATTTCGTACACAGCTATTCAATGCCTATTTCCGCCAACACCATCGCGCAAACACAATATGGCAACCTGTTTAGTAGTGCCGTGAATAAAGATAACTTCTATGGCGTGCAGTTCCACCCAGAACGTTCGGGTGCTGCGGGTGCTCGCTTGATCCAAAACTTCTTGGAGATGTAAAAACCATGATTATTCCAGCATTAGACTTAATTGATGGCACCGTGGTGCGTTTACATCAAGGGGACTACGCCAAACAAACGGACTATGGCACAGACCCACTTCCTCGATTACAAGATTATGAAAAGCAAGGGGCAAAATTGCTGCACTTAGTGGATTTAACTGGGGCTAAAGATCCACAGAAACGCCAAATTCCCCTACTGAAAAAACTGTTGGCAGGCGTGACCGTTCCAGTGCAAGTTGGGGGAGGAATTCGTACTGAAGAAGATGTCAAAGCGCTGTTGGACGCAGGGGCGACTCGCGTGGTGATTGGCTCGACGGCAGTGACCCAACCAGAGTTAGTCAAAACATGGTTCCAACGTTATGGTGGCGACGCTATCGTACTGGCGCTGGATGTGCGTATTAATCCTCAAGGTATCAAAGAGATTGCCATTAGTGGTTGGCAAGAAAACTCAAACTTATCCCTTGAGCAAGCCATTGAAATGTATCGCCCTTATGGCTTAAAACATGTGCTGTGCACCGATATTTCCAAAGATGGCACGCTGGCGGGTTCCAATGTGGATTTATACCGCGAAATCAGCCAAAAATTCCCTGATATCGCGGTACAAGCCTCTGGCGGAATTGGTAATTTAAACGATATCGCCGCACTGCCAGCTTCTGGCGCAGCAGGCGTGATTGTGGGTCGTGCATTATTAGAAGGCAAGTTTACCGTAACGGAGGCAATCCAATGCTGGCAAAACGCATAATTCCTTGTTTGGATGTCCGTGACGGACAAGTGGTTAAAGGGGTGCAATTTCGCAACCATGAAATCATCGGTGATATCGTCCCACTGGCTCAACGCTATGCCCAAGAAGGTGCTGACGAGTTAGTTTTCTATGATATTACCGCCTCGTCTGACGGGCGTGTTGTCGATAAAAGCTGGGTCGCCAAAGTGGCGGAAGTGATTGATATTCCATTCTGCGTGGCGGGTGGGATCAAAAGTGTCGAAGACGCTGCGCAAATCCTCTCTTTTGGTGCAGATAAAATTTCTATTAACTCCCCTGCACTGTCCGACCCTACGCTGATTAGCCGTCTGGCTGATCGCTTTGGCGTTCAGTGTATTGTGGTCGGTATCGACACATGGTTTGATGCAGAGACAAACGAATATTTGGTTTATCAATTCACTGGCGATGAAAAGCGCACCACCCAAACCCGCTGGAAAACCCTTGATTGGGTGAAAGAAATTCAGCAGCGCGGCGCCGGAGAAATTGTGCTCAATATGATGAACCAAGACGGTGTACGCCAAGGTTACGATCTGGTACAACTGAAAAAAGTTCGTGAAGTGTGCCAAGTTCCGCTGATCGCCTCCGGCGGTGCAGGGGAAAAAATCCACTTCCTAGACGCCTTTACTGACGCTGGCGTCGATGGCGCTTTAGCCGCTTCGGTGTTCCACAAGCAGATTATTAACATCGGTGACTTAAAGCAGTACTTAGCAGAAAATGGAGTTCAAATAAGAGTATGTTAACCACAGAACAATGTAATCAGCTTGCATGGCAAAAAGTCGATAACCTGATGCCAGTCATCGTCCAGCACGCTATTTCTGGCGATGTTCTGATGCTGGGTTATATGAACCAAGAAGCGCTGAAAGTGACCTTAGAATGTCGTAAAGTCACCTTTTTCTCTCGCACCAAACAACGTTTGTGGACCAAAGGGGAAACCTCCAACAATTTTCTGAATTTGGTGGATATTGTTGCTGACTGCGATAACGATACACTGCTTGCCATGGCGCTACCTGATGGTCCCACCTGCCATAACGGCACCACTAGCTGCTTTGCGCCGGCTCAAAGCGAATGGGGCTTTTTATATGAATTAGAAACCTTACTGAAAGAGCGCAAAAATGCCTCACCAGAAAGTTCATATACGGCCCGCCTGTATGCTAGCGGTACCAAGCGTATTGCACAAAAAGTAGGTGAAGAAGGCGTTGAAACCGCACTCGCTGCCACGGTTAATGACCGCGAAGAGCTAACTAACGAAGCCGCCGATTTGATGTATCACTTAATGGTTTTACTGCAAGATCAAGACCTTGATTTAACTGCTATTATCAAACGTTTGAAAGAGCGCCATCAGTAACTTGCTTAAGGCGCTGGCATTATTAAGCGCCTTTTTCTTTTTACTCACTGAAATATAAAGTAAAACCTTTCTTTTCGATCATTCCTCATCACAGCCTTATGAAAACCGCATTGACGATAGCGTTATATTGAATATCATCCATCACTGCTAATTTTAAATTCATTCAATATCAATAGATTACTCATTTCAATATGAGCCAATATTGGATTACTGGTGATTATTTAATATGGATATAAAAACGCTTAACTTGGGATGGTGGAACATTGGCATTTCCCCGCCTATCAAACAAAGAAATGAAAAAATAAATGGTGTCATTACGCTAGCAGAAAATTATATTTCTCAATTTTTAAACCAACGAGACTTAGATTTTTTTGCCTTATGCGAAGTTTCAGAAAACGAATCCGTTTTCCTATCTCATATTGCAAAAAAGACAAAACGAATGTTTATTAATTTAAGCAGTAAAGTCAATAACGTTATTATTGATATTGCCATTATTTATAGCTCAGAGAAATTGGAATATGTCAATCACAGTTATTTGACAAAAACACAGCCTGACGGAAAATCATTACGTGCTGGTGTTAAAGCTGTTTTTAAAGAAATAAAAAACAATGATATTATTATTTTTTATTTATCTCATTGGCCATCAAAACTAAGAAACAATGAATCTATCCGTGAGAATATTGCGACTTATATACGCCAAGATATCGATAATATGTTAAGTTTGGATATCAATACTAAAATTATTTGTATGGGTGACTACAATACTCAGCCTTACTCCGTTGCATTAAGAAAAAAACTCTTTGCCACAAGAGATTTTCACATTATTAATAAAAAAAAGCGGTTACTATTCAATCCATTTTGGAAAATATTAGCTGATGGTCAATATAACAACATAGGTACTTACTTTCATAGCAGCCCTTCATTAAATCGCTGGTATGTCTTCGACCAAATGCTTTTTTCTTCTACTTTTGTTTCAACAGAATCAACTGGAATTAAACTTGACATTGATAGTATTGACTGTCACAGAACAATTAATGATAGTAATAATAAAATCATAGATAATATTTATTTAAATAATTTCGATCACTATCCTAT
>NZ_JAERJY010000133.1:0-10108 GCF_018257375.1 Providencia sp. JGM181
TTCTGAGTAATTATTAATATATTAATAAAGTATTATTTTGTAATAAGCAATAGCTTTATGGAAATGTTAATTTTAATTGTGATCTTATTAACATAATAAAGGGGTCTTCATGTAACTGACTGTATATAATGAGTTTATTATTTTTTTAACTTTTAAAAATTTACAATATATTAACTTTGATTTTTTGATAAAATTTATTTACTCATTAATATTTTGGTGTTTTTCTTTGTGATTGTTAGTACTGCATGCTACTCTTGCATTTAAGATAATTGAGTGTGTTGCAGTTACCCTATGATTTATTGCTAACCCTAAAGCGACGTTAAAAACCGTCGCGTTAAAAATGGCAGCGTTAAAAATGGTAACCAGCACGGAGGCTGACTAACCCCCGGTAGTGGGTGTTTCATAACTTTAAATAGCGTGGTGAGTTTTAAGCTTATGCATGAATCATTGACAATTGCATTATTACAGGCGCGAGAGACCGCAATGGGCTTCTTTCGACCGATATTAAAGTCCTATAATTTGACCGAACAGCAATGGCGTATCATTCGCGTGTTAGCGGATAATCGCTCTATTGATTTTCATGAATTATCAGTGCAAACCTGTATTTTGCGTCCAAGCTTAACGGGGATTTTGACTCGTATGGAACGCGAAGGGCTTATTTTCCGTTTAAAGCCATTGAATGACCAACGTAAACTGTATGTCTCACTGACCCCTACAGGGCAAGAGTTGTATGACAAGGCACGTCAGGAAGTTGAAGAGGGTTATCAAAAGATTGAACAGGCTTTCTCTCAAGAGAAAATGCAGCAACTGACGGCTCTGCTGGATGAGTTGATTGCGCTGGAGAGCCCGGATTATAGTAGTATTATGGATAGAAGCAAGACAGCCTAAATACTCGTCATACTTTGAACCGCAGCGTTGTTGGTTGCGCTCAGCTACTCGGGTCACATACTTGTGTATGCTTCCCGAGATAGCTTCTCTTACCATCTAAATACTCGTTATACTTTGAACCGCAGCGTTGTTGGTTGCGCTCAGCTACTCGGGTCACATACTTGTGTATGCTCCCCGAGATAGCTTCACTTACCGCCTAGCTGCAATTCAAATTATTTAGAGTATTGTTTTTCTGGCATATTTTAGTGATCACTTGCCGAGCAAGTGCAAGAAGTGAATATGTTTTTCATACTGGTCGAGGATGTCATGAATGATCTGCTCTTTCGCCCAGCCCATCACGTCGTAATCCTGCCCACCTTCTTTTAAGTGAATTTCTGCGCGATAGTATTTTTGCTCTTCACTGCGCTCTTCATCACTGTCTGTTCCCATACCTGCTAGGGCAAAGGCTGGCTGAATATAGTAACGTAGGCGAACTTCGTATAAAAAGTTCATATCTTCGCCTAAATCCACCTCAAATCCGATCCTATCGTCTTTATCGGTATGGATATGGCAAACCGTGCCTTGCTTGGCGAGCTCCTCAGAAACCATCTCCATGGATGGTTTCACGGACTCTTCCATAAAGCGTTTTACATGAGCGCGTTTCGGGAAATAGACAATATTACGTAAGCGGCGCTGCCACGGAATCGGGTTACGGCTTGCGGTTGGGGCGATGGTAGCTAATTGTTGGCTATCACGCTTATAGGCATCCACTCGTAACGCTTTGAATAATCCATAAATGGAGACAAGCAGAACAGCGGCGAATGGTAAGGCACTAGCGATGGTTAAGGTTTGCAGCGCCTGCAATCCTCCCGCCAACAGCATGGTGATTGCCACAACACCCATTAATCCAGCCCAGAAAATACGTTGCCAGACTGGCGTATCGGAATCGCCACCCGAGGCGAGGGTATCGACCACCATGGCACCGGAGTCTGCGGAGGTGACAAAGAATACCACCACCATCAACATGGCGAAGAAAGATAATACTGTTGAGAACGGGAAGTAAGTTAGAAATTCAAATAGGGCGAGTGACACATCCGATTGCACCGTTTCTGCCAGTCGGGTTGCCCCTTGGTTTTTGATTAAATCAATGGCGGTATTACCAAAGAACGTCATCCACATCAGGGTAAAGCCCGCAGGAACAAACAGCACGCCAGTGACAAACTCACGAATGGTACGACCGCGAGAAATTCTTGCGATAAACATCCCAACAAATGGTGACCATGATAACCACCAGCCCCAATACAGCAACGTCCAACCCCCTAGCCAATCACTGGATTTAGGTTCGTAGGCATACAAGTTAAACGTTTTGCTGACGATCTCTGAGAGATATCCCCCCGTATTTTCCACAAAGGATTTTAGCAATAAGACCGTCGGACCTAAGATCACAATCAACAGTAACAATAGGAAGGCGAGACCGAGGTTCAGCTCAGATAAAATACGGATCCCTTTATCTAACCCAGAGACGACGGATAAGGTTGCAAGAGCCGTGAAGGTGATAATCAAACCAACTTGCACGGTCTCATTCACCGGTAAACCGAACAGATGATTCATTCCGGCGTTAACTTGCAGTACCCCAAAGCCAAGAGAGGTCGCGACACCAAACACAGTACCCACCACCGCAAACACATCCACAGCATGACCTAAAGGGCCATAAATTCGGTCACCGATAATCGGGTATAGAGCTGAGCGCAGGGTGAGCGGTAAACCGTGGCGATAGCTGAAAAAGGCTAAAATCAAGGCAACAATGGCGTAGATAGCCCAAGCGTGTAATCCCCAATGGAAGAACGTCAGGCGCATGGCTTCTTTGGCGGCTTCTACGGTTTGCGGATCCCCTACTGGCGGGTTGAGATAGTGCATGACGGGCTCGGCAACGCCGAAGAACATCAAGCCAATCCCCATACCTGCGGAGAACAACATGGCAAACCAAGAGACATAGCTGAAATTGGGCTGTGCGTGGTCAGGACCTAGTTTTATCTGTCCATAACGCGAGAGTCCCAGATAAGTCACACTCAACAAAATGATGGCGACAGCGAGAATGTAAAACCAGCTGGCGTTGTTAAATAAATTCTTTTGAAGATGACTTAGATGAGATTCTGCCATTTCAGGCATTAAGGCGGCAAAACCGACGATAAGCAGAATAATGATAGCCGAACTGTAAAATACAGGGGGGCTGATTTTGGAGCGTACTTTTTTGTTTTCAGTCACGTTTTGACTCATAACGACCTTCTTTGATTTTTATTTTATTTTTTGCATACCAATCTTAAGGGGGCATGCGGCGAGCTGTCCTTCTGAATGAAACAATAGGTTATTGCGAAAGGGTTTCCCTGTAGGAAACGAAATAGAAAGAACAATAAAATGGCTAAATTGTGAGTGTTGATAACGGTGATTTACGGCTGAATTATCAACAAAAATTGGTAAGTGGTGACCCCCTTTGAACCCTGTGATGAACAAAAAACGAAAGGGTATACTGCCATGGTAGGCATCAATGATCAACCTAAGCGGTAAAATGAAAATAAATAAAGGGTGTAAATTTCATGTTATTTATCAATTCATTGTTTATTTATCTTACTGTATTTTGGTGTTATTTATAGAAATGTAGCCAAGTGAGCGAAAGAGATAATTATGTGGTTAAAAATAGCCTTAAAGCGGGCTAAATAGCAAAATGAATTAACGCTTATGCGTATAAAAAAAGCAGACAATATCGGTCTGCTTTGGAATGAAAAAAGGGGAAAATGCGATGATTTATTTCTTCGCATCATTCTCTGATTTTAACGCTTCAGTTTTGTCTTTAGCGTCAGTGGCGAGTTCGTCAGCTTTGTTTATAGCATCCGTTTTCATGTCTTGCGCTTTTTCTGAAAACTCACTAGATGCTTTGTCATACTGTTCTTTGAGCTTATCGGCGGAGTCGGATGCATCTTGTTTCAGCTCATCCGCTTTTTTCTCACCTTGGTCTGCTAACTCTTTGGCTTTGTCTGAGAGTTCAGATGCTTTGTCTGAAGCATCGTTTTTCACATCTTGCGCGGTGGCTTTTGCGCTATCAGATAACTCAGTCGCTTTTTGCTCAGTCGCGTCTTTTAACTGAGTAGCTTTTTCTTCGACTTGTTGAACCGCGTCATCTTTTTTTGATGAATCATCACAACCAGCGACAAGGGTTAAAACGCCAGCAACAACAAGAGAAGAAATGATTTTATGTTTCATTATTAATTCCTTAACAGGTCATGTTAGAAAAATACTAATTAAACGGTAAATTCATTTGTGGCTAAAATACCGACATAGACACATCAAAATGTAGCACACGAAATGGCGAAAGATCCATGTAGCGTCTGTAAAGATGTGTGGGATGGAGCTTGTGTGGGAATGAGAGAGAGCGCAAGTGAGTAAACACCCACTTGCGCTAATTGAGGGTTATTTCTTTAAGTCGTCATACAGCATCATGGATGCTTTATTTTCTGGGTCGCCAATCCAACGAGGCTGTGGTTGGTACTCATTGTTAATCAGACTTTTTTGTGGCTCAAATCCGGTGTACTTCAGACCTGCCAAATCAGACCATGTATAGATAAAGTCCATAGTGCTGTATGGGCGTGCGGTTTTATCTTTCAAGTCAAATTGATGAGTCTGTAACCATTCTGGCGACTGCCATACTAAGAATGGAACGTTGTACATCACTTTGCTTGGCTTGCCTTCGCTACGGCCTAACATTTCATGTGGTGGTGTGTCGTAAACATCCTCACCGTGATCGGAGAAGAAGACTAAGAAGCCATTTTCTTTTGAAGAATCGAAATCTTTAATCAGCGTAGAAACCACATAGTCATTGTAATGCTGAGCATTATCATAGGCATTGTAATCTTTGATTTGGTCGCCTTTTAAGTTGGTTGGCACTGGGCTATTGCTATCGGTGAAGATGGCTTTATCTTCAGGATAACGGAACTCATAGCGCATATGGGTACCCAACAGGTGCACCACAATAAATTTCTTCTCAGCAGGATCAGCTAAGGCTTCTTTGAATGGGTCGAGCACCACGTCATCATAAATACGGGAGCTTTGCGCCATATCGTTGTTCAAATAATATTGCTTATCGGTTTGACGAGAGAACGCCGTTAACAGGGTGTTTCGCTCAGTCATGGTTTGCTGATTGGTGATCCAGAACGTTTTAAAGCCAGCTTGCTTCATCATATTCATAATCGATGGGCGGGAATTAAACAGATCAGGCTCAGTTTCTGAAGCAAAAGTTAAAATCTGTTGCAACGCTTCGATGGTATAAGGGCGTGGCGTGACCACATCATTAAAGACCGTCAAATTGTTTGGATACTGTTTTTCCAGTTGATCAAGCTCTGGCGTTGTTTGACGAGAATAGCCATACAAGCTCATTCTGTCGCGGCTGGTGGATTCACCAATCACCAACACAAACGTTCTTGGGGTATTGCCATTGGCATCAACAAAATTTTCTAACGGTGGAATTTTGCTGTTGTCGCGGATTAATTCTTCCATGTTTGCCAGTTGGTTCTTATACAGGAAGTAACCACTTACAAACTGCCACGGTGCGGCATACGCTAATTTACTGTTAACGTAGGAAACGACGTTCTCAAAAGGACGCTGCTGTTTGATGGCTTTATTGTAGTAAGGCACACCAAATAGCACGATTAGAACGAGCGCGGACACAATCACGCGCCCAGTCACTGGCAACGTGACGGGTTTCAAACGAGTCCATAGGAAAATAGCGCCGAGGGTGTAAGCCAAAATCACTGCAATCACTTTAAAGCTCAGATATTGGCGTAAGAATTCACCCGCCTCGTTGGTGTTGGTTTCGAACATCACAAACATCACACTTTGGGATAATTGATGTCCATACACCACGAAATAAGCGAGAGCGACGACCGAGGATAGCCATAAAACAATCCCGATTAGGCCTGCCACGAGTTTGATTTTTCGAGGGAAAAATAGCGCGGGAACGAGCCAGAGTGAGCTATAGAGTAAAGAATCTCTTAACCCGATGGTGTTGCTTTGCCCGGTAACAACCACATACAGCTGTAGTAAAGATGAAAAATACCAGAAAAATATTAACAGCCAGAACAAGGACATCCAGCTAAACTTTCCTGCTTTTATCGAATTAACCATAAATTTTTAGCTCTTAATTATTAGTTTCGTTAAGTAACAATCAAAACATAGTCGAAAAATCGTTTTTTAGATAGATAGTTATCGAGTAAGTTCAAATTATATTAAGAATGTGTTTACTGTTTTATTGTTTATTGTAGATGCAGATAAGGACTAATTTATTACATTGTTTATCAATGATTTTTAAATCATTTATAAATTTTTCTTTTTGGCGCTCATTTAATGATTAACCTATTAAGAAATGAGGCTTTCCTTCACATTTTTCATTTATTGCATAAGCAATGGAATTGATATTATTCTTTGTTAATCTATTAGCTAGAAATACTGATGGCATTTAATTGATAGGGGATGCTTAATGCGAGGCATAAACGATGCTAGATAACGCCTTTGTGGCTTTTTTGAAATCCGCTTTAGCCGTGAGAATTCTGCTCTCCATTTTGATTATTGTTGATGGCGGGCTCATCTTAAAGCCCATCTTAAGTGCTTACACAGACTATATCGATTGGCGCCAAAGTGGATTTACCGAGTGGTTAAAATCCTTAGGGTTTATGAAATTGCTGGATATTCCCCGCTTCTTGTTGGGTATCTCGCTTATCTTTCTTTCGCTATTTATGATCAATGGCGCGCGCATTGCATGGGTTTTCGCACTCTTATTATTGGCAATCATTGCCTTTGTTGACTTAAAAGTGGCGACGGAACATGTGCGACAAGGTTATTTCTCTTTTGGCTTGTTTGTCGCATTAACACTCTTTTGGAAACTGTACCCTCGACACAGTATCAGTAGCGCGGGGTTTGTGGCGCTCACCTGTATTATTTCATTATTGCTCTATTCCATTTTCGGTACGCTGTATATCGGCGATGAATTCTTACCCGTTGTGAAGGATGGCACCACGGCATTTTATTTTGCGCTGGTGTGTATGACGACCGTAGGGTTTGGCGATATTGTTCCTGTCACCCTGGATGCTAGGGTCTTTACGGTGACTGTAATTATCTTAGGGATCACCATTTTTACGACCTCCGTAGTGTATGTGGTAGGCGTATTAGCCAAAGGTACCAAAGAGATTGTTCGCAAGAGGTTTTCATATATGAAAAATCATTATGTGGTGATTGGTAGTACACCGATGGCGGTTAACGTCTATCAAGCATTGAAAAAACGGGAACTGCCTGTCGCCGTGATTTGCCAAGAAAGTCACCGCAGCCACTATCCCGAAAAAGATAATATCGTGACAGGAGACCCAACGGACTCCGCTTTATTGGCAGAAGCCAATGTGAAACAGGCGAAATGTGTGCTGATCATGACCGATAGTGACTCGTTAAGTACCTTTGCCTTGCTCGGTGTAAAAGCGCAATCGGGCAGTAAAAGCGAAGCAAAAACCGTGGTATTGGTTAACCAAGAGTCAAACATGGATAAAATCCGTTTGCTGAACCCGGATATGCTGTTTTCACTCTCGTCCCTTGGCTCGGAAGTTTTGATGCAAGTGCTTTGCGGTGAAACAATTTCTAATGACAGCATTAGTGATATGCTGCTGAACAAAATTACAAAAAGCTAGCGACCTCACGGATGTTAAAAGGAACTCAGCCCCATGTTAAGTGCGGATAAAATTACCTGCCATCGACAAAATAGAACGCTATTTCGGCAGCTGGATTTTTCGGTTATGCCGAACCAAATTTTGCAGGTCGAAGGACCCAACGGGGCAGGGAAAACCACACTGTTACGCATGATGGCTGGGTTATTAAAGCCGGATGAAGGTGAAATTTTATGGCAGCAGCACTCCATTGAAAAACTTAAGGAAGAGTTTACTCGCCACTTGCTGTATCTGGGGCATAAACCGGCTGTAAAATCACTGTTAACCCCCTATGAAAACCTGAAGTTTTATTACCAAATGCACCACCAAGAACCTGAAGGCGATAAAATTTGGTCTGCGCTAGAAGAAGTCTCTTTGATGGGGTATGAGGATATTCCTATCGGGCAGCTTTCAGCAGGGCAACAGCGCCGAGTCAACCTTGCCCGCTTATGGTTAAGCGATGCGCCACTGTGGATTTTGGATGAGCCATTCACGGCTATTGATGTGGCGGGAGTAAATCGTTTAACTGAGTGTTTTCATCAACATGCAGAGCAAGGTGGCATGATTTTATTTACGTCGCACCAAGCGATGACAGGGCACTTTGGGACATTAAAACTGACAGGTGGGTACGAGTGATGTTTTGGCTATTAATAAAAAGAGAGCTTAAAATTGCCTTTCGTAGCTTCTCCGAATTGGTTAACCCACTGTGGTTTTTCTTAATCGTCATCACGCTTTTTCCATTGAGCATTGGCCCTGAACCGCAATTATTGGCACGGATCTCTGTGGGGATTTTTTGGGTTGCCGCCATTTTATCGTCGTTGCTTTCGTTAGAACGTTTATTTAAAGATGACTATCTGGATGGCTCGTTAGAGCAATTATTGCTGGCACCACACCCTCTGTTTATCACGGTTTTAGCCAAAGTGATTTCCCACTGGCTAGTGACAGGACTGCCTCTGGTGCTACTGTCTCCTGTTGCAGCGGTAATGTTATCAATTAATGGCGACACATTATTGGTGCTAGCGGGGACGTTACTGCTAGGAACGCCAGTATTGAGCTTTATTGGTGCGATTGGTGCTGCGCTCACCGTATCATTAAAAAAGGGGGGCGTACTGGTCAGTTTACTGGTGCTACCGCTGTATATTCCGGTGTTAATTTATGCGACGGGCACGATGGAAGCATACAGTTTTAATATGCCTCTTGGCGGATATTTTGCGATCCTCGGCGCACTATTTGCCGCAAGTATCACCTTTTCTCCGTTGGCAATTGCTGCCGCATTGAAGATCAACGTGAGTAACAGCTAGGGGAGATTTTTTCCAATTGAGCTGATACAGTCGGTGATGTGATGCTCAGTGTAAAAGGAAAAAACGTCATGCCCGCTGTTCCCCTCATCAGTAGCGATAATTTTAGCCGGTTGTTATCTGACCCGATGCAGCCGAGCGGGCAATGGGCGTTAATCTATTTTTGTGCATCATGGTGCCAGCCATGTAAGAGCATGCAGCCTATCTATTTACAACTCACGGATTACTTTTCTGATAATGGTACGCACTTTGGCGGTCGTATAAATTTTGGTGGCAGTATAAATTTTGGAATAGTAGATATCGCTCAATCTCCGACAATAGCCCCTCAGTATGGAATTAAATCCGTGCCGTCCATTGCCCTTTTCCTCGATTCTCGTCTTGTGGATTTAATGGCGGGGGAATATCAACTTTCATCGCTGGTTACCCAAATAGAAAATAGGTTGCTATGTTCACATTAATATTAGAAGGCTTGGTAATTGGCTGCCTATTAGGATTAACGGGCGCTGGTGGCGGTATTTTAGCGGTTCCTGCATTGATGACATCTCAAGGATGGGGTGTCGCACTCGCCGCGCCTGTAGGGTTATTGGCGATTACATTGGCAGCACTGGTCGGTGTTATTCAAGGGCTTATTCAGCAGAATATTCGTTATAAAGCGGCTATTTGGATTGCATTAATTAGCATTCCTACCGCGAAATATGGGGTTTATTTAGCACACATTATTTCACCCCAATGGCTGACTTTAGCATTTAGCTTCGTCATGCTGGTGGTTGCATATCGTATTGTTTTTAAACAGGTAATTGAAGATGATGATGCTCCGTGCAAAATAAATCAGCAAACGGGAAAATTTATTTGGAATATCAAAACGGCATCTATATTAGGGGGAATTGGATTAGTTGCTGGATTACTGACGGGGCTATTAGGCGTAGGCGGCGGGTTTATTATTGTGCCTGCAATGAAAAAGTTCACCAATTTAAACCTTAAAAGTATTATTGCCACCTCGCTGATGGTGATATTTCTCATTGGCAGCATTAGTATTTCAATTAATATATTGAATGGCTTTGAATATCCATTAGAGGTGAGTACAACCTTTATTTTAGCCTGCGTTTTTGGGTTGATTATTGGGCGTTTTTTGATTGGCTGATTGATTTCACTGAGCTGGTTCGTGGATAAAAAAATCCCGCCCCTGACTAGGCGGGAACATTGCAA
>NZ_JAERJY010000134.1:0-10087 GCF_018257375.1 Providencia sp. JGM181
TTATTATTGTTTAGTGAATGTTATTGGCGTGAATCTTTAAAAGGTTTTGATGTCTAATATCCGCTGAGCTTGTATTATATGTTTTTTCTGGTCTCATAATGAATCCCATCGAATGACCTGCTTCTGCCGCATTTTGTAAAAGAATAAAATCTTGCTCATTTATTTCTGGCAACCATCCTAATACGACACTGTAATTACCGCTTCTTAATGCTTTTTCCATGGCATCAATGGTCGTAATTGAATTAACTTGGTTAAATTGCATGATTTTGTTGGTGGGTAAACCAGCTTGCTCTAACCAGTGTTTACTCAGTTTTTTATCTGGGCTCAGCCATAATAGCCAACGTGATTGAATACCAAACTGGCGCAACATCGGTAGCAAGATGTAATCCATAATTGGGTGTTGTTCGTTATAGACTAGCTCGCTCACCATACCTTGTTGTATTGCACCATTAGCAAAACTCATTGCTGGGGTTACGTTTCCTAAATTGCTATGTGTAAGACGATCATGCGTGAAGCTATCATTAGTAAAATGATTAAGAGAATGTGTTGTTGCGCTATTCCAAGTAGAAATACTCATAATTCACCTCGCTACAATTTTACATGTAGAACAATGTTTCATGGAGATAAGTGCTGTATGAACATACAGTAACTGTATATTTATACAATATCAAGGCTATTTTTACAAAGCGCTTCGCAACTTTGTGGTTTTTATGCGAGTTATACTTGGCATTTTTAACTGAAACTTTAAAATCGATTAAACATAATTATATGTAAAAACAGTTGTTTTTTTATTGCTTGAAGCTCAAGGACGATTGTGTTTTTTTTATTCATAAGGAGATGGAAAAGTGTCATTACAAAATGAAAGAAGTTCCCTTTTACAACAAATTTTGGGGCAGTTTGGCGCGCTAAAAAAGAAAAACCATTTCGGTGGATACTGTTTGTGCATTGATAATGCACTGGTGGGGTTAGTACTGGATGGGCAATTCTATGTTCGTGGGTGCCTGTTTTCTCGTAGCTATTTTGAATCAGTTGGGTTTGAGCGGTTGGTATACAGCAAAAGAGGCATTCCTCTAGAGATGCGCTATTACCAACTTCCGGAAGAGGCCTGGTGTAACCCATCAATA
Source organism: Providencia sp. JGM181 (assembly GCF_018257375.1). Classification (NCBI taxonomy): domain Bacteria; kingdom Pseudomonadati; phylum Pseudomonadota; class Gammaproteobacteria; order Enterobacterales; family Morganellaceae; genus Providencia; species Providencia sp. JGM181. Next base: position 1,125 of record NZ_JAERJY010000134.1, read on the forward strand.
TTGAGTCACATTATTGAATTAGCTTACCGTTCAGCCATGGAAGAAACTCAACAAAGAGAGTCAGCGGCGGTACGCATCAAGGACTTGCCTAATATGAACATGGCAATGGAGAGGGCGCTTGGGAAAATTGGGATTTTCCATGCTGAAGACCTCATTATGATTGGGGCTAAAGCGTGCTTCTTGAAACTAAAACAGCATGGGAAGCTGATACCAAGTGTAAAACAGTTGATTGGATTGGCTGCGGCTATTGAGGGGTGCCATAGTGAAGTATTACCTTCTCGAACTCGGCAGGAGCTCATTAACTGGTTTAACAGCATGAACTAATTTTCATTCTTTCAAATCAGCGGGCATGACCATTTATAGGTTTTAATGCCCGCTCATCAGTTTATTTTATGACAAGCTAATCTGTTTAATCATTGATTTTATTTCAGGAATTAATTCAACCAGTAATTTAGTTTGTTCCATGATCAAGACTGTTTTCTCATCGTCATCGCTAGAGGCATGGTCAATGCGATTCAGTAAGCTCACTCTTAGGCGCTCTGACTTTTCATCAATAATAGCGGGATCTAAGGATGTGACTTGAATAGACGATTCGATATAGCAGATTGCATCATTTAATAAGGTGAGATTCGCTTCGTTTTGCATTTGCTCTCGATGGGCGCCGAGTGCTGAAATATAGCTCAGTAATGTATGGTTTAAACACAGTAAGCGGAACGCTTGTTCTTGCGTGATTTGGTATGACTTAGGATCCGATGCCATATTTGAAACAATTGAAGCAAATTCTGCATCATTATTATGGGCGTCACGTCTCGCAACACGGTACTCCAAGCTATTATCTTTACCGTGATAATATTGCTGTAAAATCGCATCTAAATAACGGCAGTTGCTATCCATCGTTTTCTGCACTACTTGCGGTAACTGTCGAAATTTCCAGTCAGGCCAAATAAAACTGACGGCAAGTAATGCGATAAAACAGCCAATTAGAGTGTCGATAATTCGAGGTAATGCGACTTCGAAACCTTCACCGAGTAAATTGAAACAAAATAGCACTAGCAATGTAATAAACAGTGTTGCTTGAGCATATTGGCTGCTACGGAACATGAAGAACAATAGCCCGGTGATAACGATTAGGGTGAGTTGCCCCTCAATGGATGGCACGATATTGAGTAAAGGTAACCCAATGGCTATGCCTAACAAAGTGCCTGTAATACGTAATGCTAGACGGCGCTTTGTCGCATTATAGTTGGGTTGGCAAACAAATAAGCTAGTGAGTAAGATCCAATAACCGCGTTCCAAATCAAATAATTGAATAATCACGTAGCCAGTGCAAAGCAAGGCTGACATTCTCACTGCATGGCGAAACAGCGAGGATTTTGGGGTTAAATGATGTTTGAAGCGGGCAAATACATCACGAATACCCGAGACTGATTCGTCAGATAACTGCTCAATTTGCTTATTATTTTGCTGCCAAGAAGCTTGGCCTAAGCTCAAGCCTTTTAGTTGGACATCAATTCCTTTGAGGTTTTTTAGCAAATTTCGTAATGCTTTGATTTCATGCAATTCAGGAGATTGTTGCTGGAGTAGCTGCAAGGAGTTTTCAATATACGTAAATGTGCGCTCAAAGCGTGGATTATGTTGATACTGCTTGCGCCATAACACGGATTGAGCAACCTGCTGGCAGGCTCTGGCTTGCATGGTTAATAAGCGTTGAAAGCGAAACAAAATATCACAATGACGTAAACGACGGCTAAGCTGTTGATATTGAATATGTGATGAACTAGCTCGTTCATGAATATCTTGGGCGACAAAGTAATATTGCAATGTATTACGCGTGCCTCGCTGACCTCTATCGCCTTTCAATCGGCTGAGTAGCGATATTTTTGCCTGATTCATTGTACTGACTAACGTACTGTTTACTAAGGCTAAATCATAGACTGATTGCTGATAGTCATCTTCAAGATCAGGATCAAATAAGTTTGCCTTTGCATCAAGATAAGCCGAAAGCTGCTGATAACACTGCGTAATGGCATCTTGTAGTGGGCGAACAGGGAAAAGGATATGCCCGATGAGAGTGAGAATGTTGTACCAAATGGCGCCAGTTAATAAGAGCGCTGGTTGGATATACCAAGTATCAAAAATAGGTACGCCCAGCATGGTGTATATTGCAATTAGCAGAGCACCGAAAGCGATAGTGGCATAACGTTGCCCTAATGCGCCAAGTAAGATAAAACCGCAGGTTGAGAATGCTAACCCAAAAAAGAATAAAACGGGGTAAGGAAAAAGTAACTCAATAGAGACTGAGGCAATTAAAAAACAGAATAAAGTGATAATTAAATTTTTTATTCTGCCAGTCAATCTATCATCTAAGTCAGTGAGTGCGGCAGCGACAACGCCTAGAGTTAAAGGGATCGTGACTTTAGGCTCTAAGCCTAAAAGCCATGGAACCAAGGTTGTGCCTGTCAGCGCAATTAAGATTCGGATATAATATAAAATATGGCTGTTATAGAGCACACGACGATAACTGGTTAGCAGCGTTAGCACAAAGTACCTCAGTGGTAAGACAAATCCTTATCTATATAGAATAACGTGTTTACGTAGAATAAAAAACTATTAGCAATTATGCTTTGATTATTTTCACGAATGATTCACACAGGTGCAGAACGTATGGAACTGAAATCGACACAGATTGGACAGCGCCTGGCTCAGCATCCCTATAATCGGGTTCGCTTACTTAATGCAGGCATCGAAGTTAGTGGTGAAAACCATCAATATCTTATTCCCTTCAATGAGCTAGTCGATATTCGCTGTAAGCGTGGGATCGTCTGGGGGGAATTGGAATTTGAAGTTTTAGATGAACAAGTCGTTCGTTTACACGGCACAGAGTGGAAACAAACTCAGCGTTTCTACCATTTTTTGAATGAAAAATGGCAGCAATGGAGCGTCGAAATGAGCGAGGTCAGTGCTCAAGTATTAACGTCTTTAACCCAGTCGATTTTACAACAAACTCAGCAAGATGCGTGGTTAAGTTTACGTAGCTTGCAATCAATAAAAGAAAGGATCACTCAGCAGTTTTCATCACTTCCTTTACCCCTCGTTCGCATGCCTTTATTTGAAAACTGTGCCGCACATTACCAATTTTGCAGGCAGTGGCTAACGAATAGTGAGCAATGCCGTAAGCAAAATAACCAGAATTGGTGCCAGTCAGTTCTAACGCGCTACGATGATTTTTTCCAACATATTGAATCCTCTCCATTAAATTATTCTCAATCATTATCAGTCATTAATGGCGAAGATAATGTTTTAGTTTTAGCGGGAGCGGGCAGCGGAAAAACATCGGTGCTGGTTGCAAGGGCAGGATGGCTTCTATTAAGAGAGCTGGCTAAACCTGAGCAAATCTTATTGTTGGCGTTTGGGCGTAAAGCTGCGGAAGAGATGAATGAGCGGATTCAGTCTCGTTTACAACAAAAAGAGATTGAAGCGAAGACATTTCACGCACTTGCATTGCAGATTATCCGCGAAGGTAGCAATAAGTCACCGGTAATTAGTGCGTTAGAGTCGGATACCGACAAACGTCAATCTCTCTTGTTGAATGAATGGCGAGAGCAGTGCTCCAGTAAAAAAGCCCAAGCGAAAGGTTGGCGAGAGTGGCTGTCAGAAGAATTGCAGTGGAATATTCCTGACGGTGAGTTTTGGAATGATGAAAAAATTAGTCGCAAAGTGGTCGTTCGACTAGAACGCTGGTTGAGTTTGATCCGCTCTCATGGCGGTAGCCAAAAAGAGATGATTGACAATACGCGGGAAGAAATTCGTGCGCTATTCCAAAAACGAATTCGTTTAATGGCTCCGTTATTGAAAGCTTGGAAGAGTGCTCTCAAAGATGAAGGTGCGATTGATTTCTCCGGTCTTATCCATCAAGCGGTCAATATTATTGAAAAAGGGCGTTTTATTAGCCCGTGGAAACATATTTTAGTTGATGAATTCCAAGATATTTCACCACTGAGAGCCAAATTATTACATGCATTACGCCAACAAAATAAGCAAACCTGTTTATTTGCGGTTGGTGATGATTGGCAGGCAATCTATCGCTTTAGTGGCGCTGAATTGGATTTGACGACGTCATTTAAAACGCATTTTGGTGAAGGGGATTTATGCGCATTAGATACAACATACCGGTTTAATGAGCGCATTGGTGATGTTGCGAATCGTTTTGTGTTACAGAACCCAAGCCAGTTAGATAAGCCATTAAATAGCCTAACAAAAGGTAATAAGAAATCAGTTGTTTTATTGTATGAAGATGCGCTAGAGCGTTTGCTGGATAAAATGAGTGGTTATGTTTTAGATGATGAAAATATCTTAATTTTGGCTCGTTACCATTATTTAAAACCGGAAATTCTTAATAAAGCGGAAACACGCTGGCCGAAATTGAAAATTCAATTTATGACCATGCATGCATCGAAAGGTCAACAAGCGGATCATGTCATTATTTGTGGTTTAAATGGTGGTAAAGAGGGATTCCCAGCGCCTGCGCGGGAGTCGATTATTGAAGACGCTTTGCTGCCGCAACCAGAACATTTTGAACATGCGGAAGAGCGACGACTATTTTATGTGGCGTTGACGAGAGCGAAGCAGCAAGCATGGTTATTGTATAACCCTGATAATCCATCCGAATTTGTTGAAGAGCTAAGGCAAATGGGCGTACCTAGACAGAAAAAACCTTAAAAATCGCTTATTAAAATTCAGAGCTTAAAAATGAAAACTGCGCCATTGAGTATACTGATGGCGCAGTTTTTTATTCATTTACGACTATTTTCAGGCGTACTATTAATTAGTGCGTTTATTTAAATAGCTTTGATAATCAGGGATCACAATATCAATTTCCCCATCAAAGAAAGGGGAGGTAATCAGAAAATCAGCAGTAGCAGGGTTAGTGGCAACAGGAATGTTCCATACAGTGGCTAATCGCAGAAGCGCTTTGACATCTGGATCGTGAGGAACGGCATTTAACGGATCCCAAAAGAAAATGAGTAGGTCGATTTTCTGCTCTGCAATCATGGCACCAATTTGTTGGTCACCGCCCATTGGGCCGCTCAACATACCGGTAACGGGTAAACGTGTTTCTTTATTGACTAAGCTCCCAGTAGTACCTGTTGCAAACAGCTTGTGTGAGCTTAATTTCGTTTTATTTTTGGTTACCCAACCGAGCAAGGATGATTTACAGTGGTCATGGGCAACTAAAGCAATATTTTTTGAAGCTGCGATTTTTCGGGTGGTAGATTCCATGAGGTTCCCTTAAACAAGATTGGCATCACAAATAGATAGCTGTCACGCATCTTAAAAATTGAGTGAACAAAGATGTACAACATATATCATAATGTATATGAATAGTTTACTGATTTTGGGAGATATTTTGATGAGAGATCAAGAAATTGCTGAAATTCTAACGAGCGTTAAGACAATTGCATTAGTTGGCGCGAGTGACCGTACAGACCGCCCAAGCTATGAAGTCATGGAATATCTCTTACATCAGGGGTATCAGGTTATTCCGGTGAGTCCGAAGCTCGCGGGGCAAACATTATTAGGACAGCAAGTTTATGCACAGCTGAGTGAAATCCCTAATCCTGTTGATATGGTTGATGTTTTTAGAAACGCTGATGCAGCAGTCGGTGTTGCTCATGAAGCTGTCGCTATTAAAGCTAAAGTCTTATGGCTACAAAAAGGGGTTATTAGCGAAGAGGCACAAAAAATTGCCGTGAATGCGGGGTTACAGTGCGTGATGGATAAATGCCCTAAACAAGAAATTCCAGCATTAGGTTTAGAAAAATAAGCATCGTGAGTTCATCGACGGTAATGTGAAAAAATAAAGCAGCTGGTGGGCTGCTTTACTGGATTGCGTTCATGATCAGTTACGTAGACGCGGAGCTTGTAGTTGGGATCTTATCGATTCTGCTAACTCATCCATAGAAGGTTGTTCTGGATGGTCATCAGTCATCTCATAAGTAATCTGTGCTTCTGCTAAATAAGTATGAACCGCTTCCCCATTATCATCTTCCATGACGACATGATACCAAGGCAGATCGCGTAATGTACTGTTGGATGCAATGTCATCATCATGTGGTTGGTCGAGCGAGTATTCAGGGTCAACATCAACAACTACCCCAAGGTAGCCGAGAAGTTTGTGTCTGACTTGTTGCCCGATTCCATATTTACTGGTGATCATCATAGCGACCTCCTTAAAAGCCTTGCTTGTACTGTAAACTACATGTGGGCAGTGCTGTGCGTTTTCAAGCCAATGTGTGGACAATTACTCATAACGCAATACACTGTCTTTAAGTAATAACGAAAAGCAGTGCCTCAATAATCAGATTATCTGCTGAATGAATAAAAAACAACTGCGTCAGAGGGTTTTAATTGATTAAGTAATGACATCGGAGGCTTATATGACAGCAACAGGTCGTTATTTCTATATTTATGGACGAGTCCAAGGTGTTGGGTTTCGTTACCAAACCTATCATTGGGCGAATCAAAATGGGATCAAAGGTTTTGTTTATAACCGGGATGATGGCAGTGTGAAACTGGCTATTTATGGTTCCGAGCAGGATATTGAATTTGTCGATGACTGGCTGAAAGCAGGCGGGCCTCCAGGCGCTAAAATCGATCACTACTTTAGTGAAAATTGGCATACGGAACCAATAGCGGATTTTTCCGTCCGCTATTAGCGTGTTCTTAAATACATTTTACGGGTTTAGGAAGACCTGCAAGTTTTGTCGCTTGCTTCGCAGGACCTTGAGGAAACAGTCGATATAAATAACGGCTGTTGCCTTTTTCTTCCCCAAACTGCTGAGAAACCGCTTTAACTAACATTCTGATCGCTGGTGATGTATTAAATTCTAAATAGAACGCACGAACGAAACGGATAATTTCGAGATGCTCGTCAGTGAGTTCAATTTCTTCTTGCGCAGCGAGTAGCGGAATAAGATCTTCGCTCCATTGTTGGCTATCAAGTAGGTAGCCTTGCGAGTCTGTTTCAATTTCTTGATTATTAAAAACCAACATACTTAATTTCTATCCAAACAAAAGTAGACCGCAAATTTAGCAAAAAACCAGCAATAACCCAAGTAAACCCTGTTGGAATAGGAAAAAATGTTGATAATTTCATCCATTGAATCAATGTGCGTCTATTTTTAAAGCGAACGAACAAATTAGGGGTTTACATTGAAAGCGCAGATGATTATAGTGCTCGTCATTGCGGAGGGGTGGCCGAGCGGCTGAAGGCAGCGGTCTTGAAAACCGCCGATGGGAAACCATCCGAGAGTTCGAATCTCTCCTCCTCCGCCATCTTCACTTCCAATCAAGTCTCCTGAAATCTTTCAATTCCAAATAAATTCCAAAGGTTATCAAACACTCTAGCAAAATTTCATTCTACCGACGTTTACTGATACCGTTTTAAATCGCTACTATTTCGCTATGCAATACTGGCGGTTTATGGAACTAGCCAATAAAGCAATTAAGCGTGACAAGCCAAAAGATATTGTACATTCCCTATTAATTCAGCCCTCTATACTTAAACTAACTCCAAATTATCTGGGAAACTCGAACCAATTCGCTAGATTTTGGTTACAAGCAAACTCAATTAAGACATAGATTAAATCTAATTATATTCTGTGTAATGGTATCTCTAATTTGAGGCCTCAATATGATAATTAATTGCTATGATAAAAAACTAAGTGAAAATAAAATCGATGAGCTTGTTAACGTACTTTATAAGTGCGTCCTTGGCGGTGCAAGCGTTGGATATACTGATGCAGAAGCTCAAATTAATGAGATGAGAAACTATTGGATTGACGTCAATCATTCGTTATCAACGAATAGTTTTAAGCTGATCTCAGCAGAGCTAGACAATCAAATCGTTGGGGTTGTTGGTCTTGAATTATGCGCAAAACCAAATGGTAAACACCGAGGAGAAATTTGTAAGTTATTGGTGTTACCTGAATATAGGCGTAAAGGACTTGCAAGAAAATTGATGCAAGAGGCTGAGCAAGTTGCATGGAACTTAGGATTGAGGCTTTTAACATTGGATACCAATACTAAAGGGATAACGGTTAGCTTATATAATTCCCTTGGATGGCAGATAAGTGGTGAAATTCCTGATTTCGCTCAATCGGTTGGTGGTATTCTTGAATCCACGACGATTATGTTTAAGCGCAAGCCCGAAAATGGAATTAAAATACAACATCCCTAGTTGTGTAGGGTAATATCTTGTTTTTAAAAGATATTGAAGGTGTGACTATCTGATTTATATGAAAATTCAAATAAAGTCTTATCAACCTCAGAATGCAGAAAAACTGCATGAAATATTTTATACCTCAGTTCATCGTATTGCAGCTGCGTATTATACAGAAGAACAGCTTGAAGCTTGGGCGCCTGATTTATATGAGCGTGAGCATTGGCAAAGCAAAATGGACACATTAAAGCCGTTTATTGCATATATTGATGAAGAGATTGTTGGATATGCAGATCTTCAAGATGACGGGTATATTGACCATTTTTTTGTTATGAAGCCTCGCTGCGGAATTGGTGCCGCACTTATGAATAAACTTGTTGAAGTGGCTAATACGAAAAGCATCAACAAGCTATGGTCATATGTCAGCTTATCAGCTGAAGAATTTTTTAAAAATCATCAATTTGAAATAGTTGAACGTCGAGAAGTTATTGTGAAAGGAGTGCAACTCCATAACGCAATGATGGTTCGATTGGCATTATAGTTAAATGATTCGGAGTATTGATTGATGCTTTGATGTGTGAAGCCATCCTCTAACATTTTTGTACCGTAGTCATAATTCTCGAAATTCAACACCTATCTGCAATATCAATATATAACTTACCCATACGCCACTCATAAAATCTGTATTTTTTACTAACATAATGGGTGATTTAGATCTAATCACATAATGTTAGCCTTTAAG
>NZ_JAERJY010000135.1:0-9952 GCF_018257375.1 Providencia sp. JGM181
ATTCTATTAAATTGAAATAAAAAAAGGCTATGGTAAATACCATAACCTTCATTTTAAATCATTCGAATAACGTTAAAACGATTAGATTCGAGTGCGGCGCTTAGCCGTTGGGCGTGAAGTTTGGCGTTTCGCTGCTGGGCGAGATGCCACTTGAGTGTGACGTTTCACCGCACGGCGAATTTGGTTAGCTTTGATGCGGCGCTGATCGCGCTCAACAGACACTTTACTTTCTGTTTCAACATCCAGTTCAACTAACTCTCTTAAATAGTTAGTTTGCTCTAAACCTAATTCAGTCCAACCACCACGTGGTAAACCTTTTGGTAAATCAATATCTCCGTAGCGAACACGGATCAGGCGGCTCACTTGCACACCAACAGATTCCCATAAACGACGAACTTCACGGTTACGACCTTCGGTTAAAGTGACGTTATACCATTGGTTCATCCCTTCACCACCGCGATACGACACAGTCTTAAAGGATGCCGGACCATCTTCTAATTGCACGCCTGTAGTTAATTGACGAATTTTTGCATCCGTGATTTCACCAAATACACGTACTGCGTATTCGCGTTCCACTTCACGGCTTGGGTGCATTAAGCGGTTAGCTAATTCACCATCGGTTGTAAATAACAATAAACCACTGGTGTTCACATCAAGACGCCCTACAGCAATCCAACGAGCCCCAGTCAGTTTTGGTAAACGGTTAAATACCGTTGGACGACCTTCAGGGTCATGGCGCGTGCACAATTCCCCTTCCGGTTTGTAGTATGCCATCACGCGGCAAATTTCTTTTTCTGGCTCTTTTATCGCTAAGACACGACCATCAAGACGAATTTTTGTGGAGGCTTTGACTTCAACACGATCACCCAATGTTGCCATTTTGCCATCAACACTAATGCGGCCTTCTTTCAATAGGCCTTCGATTTCTCGGCGGGAACCATGCCCTGAACGGGCAAGAATTTTTTGTAGCTTTTCAGTTTGTTGCGGTTTAGAACTCATGAGATCCTCAGCTGTCGCCTTCACAGGCGTCAAATAGCTTCTTGCGCTATTAAAACAAGCCTCGCTCAATTAACAAGTCTTGTGTCATCGGCAAAAAGTGATGAATTTGAAAACCTGCGCATTATACACAGGTTTATTGTGATCCCCTATGACTAATCGTCTTCCCTGAAAGAATGAATTTTCAAGGAAGATTGGCTTATTCAAATGGGGTTGGGTCGCCAGTTCCGACACGAGCGACAACTGGAGTGTCATCAGTAAAATCAATTACCGTGGTTGGTTTTTGCCCGATGTAACCACCGTGGATCACTAAATCCACTTGTTTATCCAGTAAATCGCGGATTTCTTCTGGATCAGATTGAGTAAAATCATCGCCCGGTAAAATCAAACTGGTGGACATAAGTGGCTCCCCCACTGCTTCCAGTAAATCACGGGCAATTGGGTTTGATGGTACGCGTAACCCAATAGTTTTACGCTTTTCGTTCATCAAACGGCGAGGCACTTCTTTGGTGGCTTTTAAAATAAAGGTGTAATTACCTGGCGTATTGTTTTTGATTAAACGAAATACCGTGTTATCCACATGGGCATAATTAGAGATTTCGGATAGATCACGGCACATCAAGGTAAAGTTATGGTTCGCATCCAATTTCCGGATACGGCAAATTCGTTCTAGGGCATTTTTATCTTCTAAACGACAACCAATGGCATAACCTGAATCTGTCGGGTAGACGACAACACCGCCTTTATTCAGGATCTCAACACTTTGGCTAATTAGCCTTGCCTGAGGGTTGTCCGGATGGATATAAAAAAACTGGCTCATAGTGACCTCTATAGTTGAGTATCGACAGCATCATCCGGTGAACGACCTAAAAATGGCACTATCTATCTATTCTTACAAAACAAAACGATCACAGTAATATCTTTATCAAATAATATTGTGACTCAACAAAATAATTCATATACAGACTATTTTACACCCAAACCGTGATCCATCAACGAATTAGGTAATATTCTTACAAACTAAGAGGTTTTAGCTTTCCATCAATTCACTTTATCCCAGAGGGTCCAAACCGCTTGCTCATCATCAGGAAGCCATAAATTCCGCCCTAACTCAATCCACGAACAAGGGCGATGGAAATCTGACCCAACAGAAGTTTTCAAGTTAGCCTCTTGTGCCAACTCTCCTAAAAATCGCTTCTCATTTGCCGGCTGCTGGCAATGAGAAATTTCCATCGCATCCCCTTGGCAAGCTTTAAAGTGATCGATCAGGCGTCTTAGCCATTTATTCGATAATTGATATTTTGATGGATGCGCCAGCACCGCGACACCGCCAGATTGATGAATAGCATCCACAGCTTCTTGAATGCTGCACCACTGCGCGGGCACATAGCCGGTTTTCCCTTTCGCCAGATAGCGCTTAAACACATTATTGATGGTTTTCTCTTTGCCAATTTTGACAATGTACTGTGCAAAATGCGCGCGAGTAACCTGGCCGCCACCTGAAATCGCTTGGGCATTTTCCCACGCATCCTCAATCCCTGCCTTTTGCAAGCGACGACCTATCTCAATCCCGCGGTCTAGGCGGCGTTGTGATTGCTGCGAGAGTAACGTTTCCATCGTAGGATGGCTCGGTGAAAAATTCAGCCCAACAATATGAATTTCAATATTTTCCCACAGGGTGGATATTTCAACCCCGTTAACTAATGTTAATGGACGTGGATTGTCAGCAAGATACGCTTTGGCAGCAATTAAGCCATCACAAGTATCATGATCCGTAATTGATAAAATATTCACACCCATTGCTATCGCACGTTCGACTAACTCAGCGGGAGGTAGCTCTCCATCTGATGCATTCGTATGGCTATGTAAGTCATAGCGAGTCACTATTGGCGTCGAATCTTGCGACATATTGTTACCTTCTCCCTTTTCGACTTAACGAAAATTAAAAATAAATACAAACAGCTATTGACATCAACCGCGCGATCCAGTTTACTAGTACGCAAGATTACTTTTATGCAAAAGCTATTAGTATTCAAAAGAATTAGTATGCAAAAGCATTTAACACTTAATTTGTTTATCCAGTGAGGCATGTATGACTGTTTTCAATTTATCAAATCGTTGGTGGCGCGACTTCCCAAATTGGGCGGAAGCCGCACGCGCATAAATTGTTAATGCCTCAGTGCCGAACCCGCCCTCAACCAGCGGGTTTTTTTACGTCTAAAATTAGCTTAAGGCAGCAAAATGAACAAACAAAACACCACATTAGCACATTTTAATCATCTGGATAGCCCAATTAACTATCAACCGGATCCTACGTTGTTATTTAATCACCTGTGCCAGAATAAAGCCGCTACCATGCTGTTAGAGTCGGCTGAAGTCAACAACAAAGCCAATTTACAAAGCTTATTAATCATCGACAGCGCATTACGCATCCGTGCATTTGGTCAACGAGTTGAAATTGAAGCGTTAACTGAAAATGGTCAAGCCCTATTACCTTTAATTAATCTACAATTAGCCGAGAAAGCGATTTCTCGCGATTTAACCACAAACCATCTGACCGTCATATTTGCTCAACCAGAAAGCCAATTAGATGAAGATAGCCGTTTAAAAAGCGCTTCATGCTTGGATGTATTACGCGCATTGCCAGCAATTGCACAAGCCCATTTCCCGAGACCAGAAATCCTGTTTATGGGCGGATTATTTGCCTATGACTTAGTGGCAAATTTTGAAGCATTACCGGAAGTCGCTGCCACAAACCAATGCCCGGATTTCTGTTTTTTTGTCGCAGAACACTATTTAGTGATAGACCATCAAAACCAAGCCGCACGTTTAAAAAGCCTATTATTTACCGCAGACACCCACATTGTCGCGCAAGTACAGCAGCGTCACAGCGAAATTATCGTTGCGTGCCGCCCTTACTTACCCGCATTACCTCTGGGTGAACAAGACAACTTCAGCGTCACAATCAATAAAAGCGATGAAGAATATGGCCGTGTCGTCAATACCTTAAAAGAAGCTATCTACCGCGGGGATATTTTCCAAGTCGTCCCATCACGCAAATTCAGTATGCCATGTGCTCAACCGCTGATTGCCTATCAAAAACTTAAGGCGCAAAACCCAAGTCCGTACATGTTCTATATGCAAGACAACGATTTCACCCTGTTTGGCGCTTCACCAGAGAGCGCCTTGAAATACAGCAAACAAACTCGTGTGGTTGAAATCTACCCAATTGCAGGTACCCGCCCTCGTGGACGCAATGCGCAAGGAAACATCGACTTAGATTTAGATAGCCGTATTGAATTAGCCATGCGTACCGATGAAAAAGAGCTGGCAGAACACATTATGTTGGTGGACTTAGCTCGTAATGATTTAGCACGAATTTGTGAAGCTGGTAGCCGTTATGTTGCCAACCTGACCAAAGTTGACCGCTACTCTTTTGTCATGCACTTAGTTTCCCATGTTGTGGGAACTTTACGCAGCGATTTAGATGTTTTCCATGCGTATCAAGCCTGTATGAATATGGGGACATTAACAGGCGCGCCGAAAGTCAAAGCCATGCAACTGATCGCGGAATGTGAAAAAGAGCGCAGAGGCTCCTACGGCGGCGCAGTGGGTTACTTTAATGGTAAAGGCGACTTTGATACCTGCATCGTTATTCGTTCCGCATATGTCGAAAATGGCATTGCTACCGTTCAAGCTGGCGGCGGCGTTGTCCTCGACTCTTCTCCACAAGGTGAAGCCGACGAAACTCGTAATAAAGCCCGCGCAGTGATCCGCGCTATTGCCCAAGCCCACCAAGTTGAGGAGTTATTTTAATGGCTAATATCTTACTACTCGATAACGTCGACTCCTTCACCTACAACTTGGTCGACCAATTACGCGCCAGCGGTCATCACGTAGTGATCTACCGCAACACCGTTAATGCGGCGCATGTTTTATCCGTACTGAATCAGCTCGATGATGCGATTTTAGTCCTTTCACCGGGTCCAGGAAAACCCAGTGACGCGGGCTGTATGCCGGAAGTACTTAAGTCAGTAATAGGCACCATTCCAGTGATTGGCATCTGCTTAGGGCATCAAGCTATCGTTGAAGCTTATGGTGGAACCGTTTCCCCTGCGGGTGAAATTTTACATGGCAAAGCCTCAATGGCAACCCACGATGAACAAGCCATGTTTGCAGGCTTAGAAAACCCTATTTCAGTGGCTCGTTATCACTCTTTAGTGGGTAGCCAAATCCCTGAATCATTAACGATTTGCGCACAATCCAATGGCATGGTCATGGCGGTACGCAATGATGAACAGCGAGTGTGTGGATTCCAGTTTCACCCCGAATCCATCTTAACCACCCAAGGAAAATTGTTGTTAGAAAATACGGTGGCATGGGCGCTTTCTTCCCCCAACAAAACAACATCACATTCGCACTAATGGGACACAGAGAGCCAATCATGCAAAACATTTACGATAAATTATTTAAGGCGCAAGCGTTAACTCAACAAGAGAGCCAATATTTATTTAACGCGATTATTCAAGGTGAACTCACTGAGCCCCAACTTGCTGCCGTCTTGATCAGCATGAAAATGCGTGGCGAACAACCACAAGAAATTGCCGGTGCTGCATTGGCATGCTTAGAAAATGCCCAACCTTTCCCACGCCCTGACTATCAATTCAGTGATATTGTCGGCACAGGAGGAGACGGCGCCAACAGTATTAATATTTCCACTGCCAGCGCATTTGTGGCGGCAGAATGTGGGATAAAAGTCGCAAAACATGGCAACCGCAGCGTTTCCAGCCGCTCAGGCTCATCGGACTTGCTCGCCGCCTTTGGCATTGCCTTAGATTTAAGCGCTCAAAGCGCCCGCGATGCATTAGACGAGTTAGGCTTATGTTTCTTATTTGCGCCGCAATATCACAGTGGATTCCGCCATGCCGCGCCGGTGCGTAGCCAATTAAAAACCCGTACTTTATTTAATGTACTGGGTCCATTAATTAACCCAGCTCGCCCACCGTTAGCCTTAGTGGGCGTCTATCAGGATTCATTGGTTGAACCGGTAGCAAAAACCATGCAAATGCTTGGGTTTAT
Organism: Providencia sp. JGM181; assembly: GCF_018257375.1. Classification (NCBI taxonomy): domain Bacteria; kingdom Pseudomonadati; phylum Pseudomonadota; class Gammaproteobacteria; order Enterobacterales; family Morganellaceae; genus Providencia; species Providencia sp. JGM181. The sequence goes on from NZ_JAERJY010000135.1 coordinate 6,076, forward strand.
CCGTGCAGCTGTGGTACATAGTGGAGGGATGGATGAAGTTTCACTTCATGCACCAACCCATGTTGCCGAATTAAAAAATGGTGAAATTCAGCAATATACTCTGACAGCTGAAGATTTTGGCTTAGCGCCTTATCAATTGAAAGATTTGGAAGGCGGCACCCCAGATGAAAACCGTTTTCTGCTGACGCAATTATTACAAGGTCATGGTCAAGCGGCTCATGAGGCGGCTGTCGCCGCAAACGTCGCCATGTTGTTACGTATTAATGGTTACGAAGATTTAAAAGAAAACAGCGAGCACGCACTCAATATTATTCGTAGCGGCAAAGCATTTGACCGCGTTCTGGCACTAGCTGCAAGGGAGCACTAAGATGAAAGGCACGGTATTACAAAAGATTGTAGATGATAAATTTGCCTATTTAGCGGAGCGCAAACAACGTCAACCGCTGGCAAGTTTTCAATCTGAAGTGCAACCTGCGCAACGAAATTTTTACTCAGCTCTACAAGCGAAGCGCCCAGTATTTATTTTAGAGTGCAAAAAAGCCTCTCCATCGAAGGGGCTTATCCGTGAAGATTTCGACCCCGCGGTGATTGCGGGCATGTATGCCCCTTATGCTTCTGCCATTTCAGTTTTGACTGACGAAAAATATTTCCAAGGGAAGATGGATTACCTGACGATTGTCAGTAACACCGTTAAACAGCCAGTTCTGTGCAAAGATTTTATCGTTGACCCTTATCAGATTTACCTTGCTCGCTATTACCAAGCGGATGCTATTTTACTCATGCTGTCCGTATTGAATGATGAACAATATCTTGCCCTTGCCGATGTAGCACACCAACTGAACATGGGCGTACTCACCGAAGTGAGCAACGACGAAGAGCTGGAACGTGCGATAAAATTGAAAGCTAAAGTGGTTGGGATCAACAACCGCGACCTGCGCGATATGTCTATCGATTTAAATCGTACACGTCAGCTCGCGCCACGTTTACCAGCAGGAACCGTGGTGATCAGCGAGTCAGGTATTCTTCAACATCAACATATTCAAAGCCTTGCGGATGTCGCTAACGGCTTCTTAATTGGTAGCGCCTTGATGGAGCAAGAGGACTTACCAAAAGCACTGCGTAACCTGCTGATTGGTGAGCATAAAGTGTGTGGCTTAACCCGTGAGCAAGATGCTAAAGCCGCATTTGCTGCAGGCGCCAATTTTGGTGGACTGATTTTTGCTGAAAAATCCCCTCGTAAAGTGACGCTGTCACAAGCAAAGCAGATTATTCATGCTGCACCACTTAAATTTGTGGGGGTTTTCCATAATCAATCCGCGGATTTTGTGGCGCATATTGCCCAACAATTGGCCTTACATGCAGTTCAACTCCACGGTGATGAAGATAATACCTACATGGCACAATTACGCGAAATGCTGCCAGCACACTGCCATATTTGGAAAGCGCTGAATATGGCTGATAGCCAAATCGCCGATTATGACCCTGCGTTAATTGATTTGCTGCTATTAGATAACGGCGCTGGCGGCACAGGAAAAACCTTTGACTGGTCGTCAATACCAACAAATAGCGGCTACAAGCAGATGGTGGCTGGCGGACTTACCCCTGAAAACTGCCAGCAAGCCGCCCAACTCGTCTGCAATGGGCTTGATTTTAACTCTGGCATTGAAATCGAACCGGGTATTAAATCCGAACAAAAATTAAACCAAGTCTTTGATGCATTGAAATCAGCCCGCATGGCGATTTAGCTCAAAGCCATATTAATCATACTGAACATATAAACTTAAAATGGATAATAAATAATGAGCAAATTAGATCCCTATTTCGGTGAGTTTGGTGGGCAATATGTCCCAGAAATTTTGATCCCAGCATTGAACCAGCTAGAAGATGCCTTTATTGACGCACAAAATGATCCTGCGTTCTTAACGGAATTCCATGATCTACTTAAAAATTATGCAGGTCGTCCAACCGCATTAACCCTGTGCCGCAACCTGACGGCGGGTACCAAAACGAAGCTTTATTTAAAGCGCGAAGATTTACTCCACGGTGGCGCACACAAAACCAACCAGGTGTTGGGTCAAGCATTGCTCGCCAAACGTATGGGTAAAAATGAAATTATCGCTGAAACTGGCGCGGGTCAGCATGGTGTTGCTACCGCCCTTGCTTGTGCCTTATTAAATATGAAGTGCCGCATCTACATGGGTGCAAAAGACGTTGAGCGTCAATCTCCAAACGTGTTTCGTATGAAGCTAATGGGCGCCGACGTGATCCCTGTACATAGCGGCTCTGCAACCTTAAAAGATGCTTGTAATGAAGCGCTAAGAGACTGGTCTGGCAGTTATGAAACCGCACACTATTTATTAGGGACTGCGGCAGGCCCTCACCCATATCCGACTATTGTACGTGAATTTCAACGCATGATCGGTGATGAAGCAAAACAGCAAATTTTAGATAAAGAAGGTCGCCTACCGGATGCGGTGATCGCCTGTATCGGTGGTGGTTCCAACGCTATCGGTCTGTTCGCTTCGTTTATTCCTGAAGAAAACGTCGGGTTAATTGGTGTTGAGCCTGCCGGTCACGGTATTGAATCAGGGCAACATGGTGCACCGTTAAAACATGGTCGTGTTGGGATTTATTTCGGTATGAAATCCCCTATGATGCAAACCTCTGAAGGGCAGATTGAAGAATCTTACTCCATTTCAGCAGGGTTAGATTTCCCATCAGTGGGGCCTCAACATGCGCACTTAAACAGTATTGGTCGTGCTGAATATGTTTCGATTACCGATGATGAAGCGCTAAACGCCTTTAAATTGCTGTCACGCAAAGAAGGGATTATTCCTGCATTAGAGTCATCTCATGCATTAGCGTATGCCCTCAAAATGGCAGAGCAAAATCCAAATAAAGAGCAGTTGTTAATTGTCAATTTATCCGGTCGTGGTGATAAAGACATTTTTACGGTACATGATATTTTGACCAGCAAAGGGGAAATCTAATGACGCGTTATACTCAACTTTTTCAGCGTTTAAACCAACAAAACCAAGGCGCTTTTGTTCCCTTTGTCACGTTAGGTGACCCTGATGCCGAGCTTTCTTTAAAAATTGTCGATGCATTAATTGCAGGAGGTGCGGATGCCTTAGAGATTGGCATCCCCTTCTCTGACCCTTTAGCGGATGGTCCCACAATTCAAAATGCCAATTTACGTGCCTTTAAAAGCGAGATCACACCGACGTTATGCTTCGAGTTATTAGCGCGTATTCGAGCCAAACACCCCGATATGCCGATAGGATTATTGGTTTATGCTAATTTAGTTTTCACCAATGGGATCGACTATTTTTATCAACGTTGCCAACAAGCTGGCGTAGATTCCGTTTTAGTTGCCGATGTGCCAATGCGTGAATCAAAACCGTTCCGTGAATCAGCCATCACCCACGGCATCGCCCCAATCTTTATTTGTCCACCAAATGGGGATGACGCACTGCTAAAAGAGATTGGAGAACATAGCCAAGGTTATACGTATTTACTCTCTCGCGCAGGCGTCACTGGTACAGAGCAGCGAGCGCAAATGCCATTAACTCATTTAGTGAGCAAATTAACCCAATATGGCGCAGCACCTGCACTTCAAGGATTTGGTATTTCGGAGCCTGCTCAAGTGACTGAAGCGATTCGTAATGGCGCTGCGGGGGCAATATCGGGTTCTGCTGTGGTAAAAATCATTGAAAATAACCTACAACAACCACAAGAAATGCTCAGTAAATTAACGACGTTTGTGGCAAATATGAAAGCCGCCACACAAAAATAGTACCTGTCTCTTTAATGATTGACCCTGCGTTAACCGCTATGCTGTTCTCTGTCGGCATTATGTAAGGGAAGAGAGAAACGA
>NZ_JAERJY010000136.1:0-9935 GCF_018257375.1 Providencia sp. JGM181
AGACAGATACAATGAAGTAAACTATTTTTGTACTGAATGGTAATAAAATGGCACAAAAAGGTAGACCACGAAATTATGATAGCCATGAAGCGCTAAATAACATCATGGCGTTATTCTGGCGCAAGGGGTATTCCGCGACTTCACTTGAAGATTTGGTTGACGTCACCGCGATGAAAAAGCCGAGTCTCTACGCCGCTTTTGGAAACAAAGCGCGACTGTATGAATTAGCAATGGCACGCTTTGGTGAAATTGCGCAGGCACATTACGCAGCAGCACTTGCAGCCCAATCGCCAAATGAACCATTGTTCGCACGACTTAGCCGTTGGCTTCGTGCTACTGTCTCCTTGTATAACGGAGTAGACGGTAAGACGGGCTGTATGGTGCTCTCTACTGCCGTAGCCGAAACCGATGACCCACAGGTACAAGCCTTCCTAAAAGACGTTATCCTTGCACAGGAGACGATGCTTATCACTTGTATCGAAAAGGAAAAATCGGCCTTACGTGAACCTGAAAATGCGCGATTACTGGTAAAAACACTTATCGCATTACTGCATTCAGTATCGCTACGAGCGAGAGCGGGCGAAACAGAAGAGGAGTTGTCCGCGCTAATTGATGCGGGAGAGATGGTGCTGCGTGCAACGCTAGTTATACCAGAAAACACCCAATCAACGTCATCCCCTTAGAAAACAAAAATGGGTAATGTTGTCAGCAAACTCACTGACCAACATTACCCATTAACATCTTAATTTTAAGAGAAAATTACTTCTCTAAATTCTCTTTATATGACGGGAAGCTCATCTCTTTATAACGGATAATCGAGGTTTTTTTCACGATTTTATATCCGAACCAGATAGCTAAGAATAGAGGAATACCGATATAGGTTGCGGTAACGCCTACCCAGTCAATTTTATCTTCTAAGAAAGCTTGATAGTTTTGACCCAGTGTAATCACTAAGCACAGGATAAAAGCAAAAATTGGCCCGATTGGGAAGAAACCTGAGCGGTATGGCAAGTCATTAAGATCTCTACCTTGCGCAATATAGCCTCTTCTGAAGCGGTAATGGCTGATGGCAATCCCTAACCACGCGATAAACCCAGTCATACCTGACGTGTTTAATAACCACAGATATACCGTTTGGTTACCAAACATTGAGCTTAAGAAGCACAGACCCGCCACAACCGTGGTTGCCAGCAATGCATAACGTGGTACGCCACCTTTAGAGAGGCGAGCAAAGATTTTCGGCGCTTTACCTTCACGAGCTAAGGTGTACAGCATACGCGTTGAGGCATACATCCCGGAGTTACCCGCAGAGAGAACCGCCGTTAAGATAACGGCGTTCATCACCGCTGCCGCTGATAATAAACCTGCATTCTCAAATACTAGTGTAAATGGACTTACGCTAATATCTTTCACGTCGTTACGCAGTAAGCTTGGATCAGTGTAAGGGATAATTAAGCTGATGATTAAAATCGCGAAGATATAAAACAGCAAAATACGCCAGAACACTTTACGCACCGCACGAGGGATATTTTTCGCTGGATCTTTTGACTCACCCGCCGCAATACCGATTAATTCAGTACCTTGGAATGAGAACCCTACGATCATCGCCACACCAATCATTGCAGAGAAACCACCTGCAAATGGTGCATCACCAATTTCCCAGTTATGCCAACCTGCGTTTTCTGCGCCGTTCATAATGCCGAAAATCATCAGCACGCCAACGACGATAAAAATAACCACCGTGGTCACTTTGATTAGCGAGAACCAATATTCTGCTTCACCGAAGCCTTTTACGGAAATGTAGTTTAGTAAGAAAATGATTGCTAAGAAGATAGCACTCCAGATCCAACCTGGGGTATCTGGGAACCAGTAGGTCATCACTAATTGCGCAGCCACAAGGTCAACCGCGATAGTCACCGCCCAGTTGTACCAGTAGTTCCAACCTAATGCGAAGCCAAAGCCTTCATCAACATATTTTGCGCCATAAGTCGCAAAGGAGCCAGAGACTGGCATGTACGCAGCTAATTCACCTAAGCTGGTCATTAAGAAGTACACCATTAAACCAATAATGGCGTATGAGAGGAGCGCTCCACCCGGTCCAGCTTGTGCTACTGTGGCACCGGATGCCACAAATAAACCGGTTCCGATGGAGCCGCCAATTGCGATCATCGCGAGGTGGCGAGCTTTTAGTTCTCGACGTAATCTTGGTCCGCCGCTCATCGATGTCGTTGTATGTTGTTCTGCCATCTGTTCCCTGTATTTTATTTTCAGTCAATAACGCGGGGGATTCTAACAAACTCAAACGGCAGAACTAAGCAACTCTTTGCTGTTATAAGATACCTTCATAATCCAGCGATAATTATTAGCAAAACACGTTATAGTGAATAAAACGTCAATTACAATAATCCAGCAGATTCGTTATCGCGTTAGAAAGATGCTTCTGACGGTGATAAATCAGGTATAACGTACGCTCAAGTTGTAACTCTTCCACTTCAAGCTCCACCAGCGTGCCATTCTCTAATTGCTCCGCAATCACACGTCGAGATAAACAGCTGATACCCATCCCAAAACGTACCGCATGTTTAATCGCTTCAGAATTACCTAACTCCATTAAAATATGGAATCCTGGAAGGTGAGCAAAGAGTAGTTGATCTAGTACATCGCGCGTACCAGAACCTCTTTCACGCAAGATCCATGGCGCATCTTTTAACTCTTTTAAAGTCACTTTTTTTTGTGCTAATGGGTTACTTGGTGCGGAAAACACCACTAACTCATCTTTTAACCACGGTTTTGAAATAAGCTCAGGACTGTGGCAAACCCCTTCAATCAGCCCCACATCAGCCCGAAACTCCATCACGCCTTTAATGACTTCCTCAGTATTTCCGATAAATAATTCCAGTGGAATTTCAGGATTATCATGACGGTACCCGGCTAAAATCTCAGGCAACATATAGTTACCGATTGTGGTACTTGCCGCCAAACGAACTGCGCCCATCTCTTTTTTGAACAGTTGCTCGACTTCAAATGCTTGTTCTAATAACGCTAATGCCTTTGGGTAAAGTAGGCGCCCATGTTCGTTAGTGACAAGTCGTTTACCTACACGGTCAAAGAGTTGCACACCTAATTGCCCTTCCAAGTCAGTCAGTGAAGCGCTCACTGCGGACTGCGATAACGCTAATAATTGCGATGCTTGCGTCGTGGAGCCACTTTTTAATACTTCCGTGAAAACTTCAAGCTGCCTCAGTGTAATACGCATACAGAAAGCTCCAAGATGATTATGTAGTTGTAATAATATTGTTAATATTAATCATTTATTAGCAATATACCAGAAGAAACTCTTAATCTGTTTTTTAGATAAATAATACAAAAACAATCAATTTAGATTATTACATTTTTTGTTATATGCTTATTCCAACTTAATCTAAGTCGTCATAAAGAGTGTAGTCATGGATAAAACTGGAACCAAAGCAATCACACAAAATAATTCATTCCCTATTCTAAAACTTGTTCCGGGGATCATTTTAGCGGGAATTTTAACAGCCATTGCCATATACCTTGGTGAACAATCATGGTTTATGGATATCGGGCTGGGCGCGCTCACTCTGGCTATTCTTCTTGGTATTTGTGTGGGAAATACCGTTTACCCTGCGATTAGTACAAGTAGCGATGCAGGAATTAAATTCGCTAAGCACTATTTTTTACGTGCCGGTATTATTTTGTATGGCTTTCGCCTGACTTTTCAGCAAATTACCGACGTGGGAGCCACAGGACTGATTATTGATGCGCTCACATTAACCTCAACTTTTTTCTTAGCTTATTGGCTTGGTAAAAAAGTATTCAAACTTGATGATGAAACCACCATGTTAATTGGTGCGGGTAGCAGTATTTGTGGTGCCGCTGCCGTAATGGCAACCGAGCCGGTCGTTAAAGCATCCGCAAGTAAGGTCGCAGTTGCCGTTTCAACCGTGGTGATCTTCGGTACCATTGGTATTTTTGTCTACCCATGGTTATATCAGTTAAATGCGCATTTCGGCTGGATCCCTGCGACTCAAGAAACGTTCGGGATTTATATCGGTTCAACCGTACATGAAGTCGCCCAAGTTGTTGCCGCAGGTCATACTATTGGTCCAGATGCAGAAAATGCTTCTGTGATAGCGAAAATGTTACGCGTGATGATGCTGGCGCCGTTTTTAATTATCTTATCTGCATTTATTAGCCGTAAAAATGCGGCCAGCACGCAAGAAGGCACCCAAAAAAGTAAAATTACGATCCCTTGGTTTGCGGTGATTTTTATCTTGGTCGCCGCGTTTAACTCATTCAACTTATTACCTGAGCAACTGGTTAAACAAATTATTACGTTAGATACCATCCTATTAGCGATGGCGATGGTGGCATTAGGGTTGACAACGCATGTCAGTGCGATTCGACAAGCGGGGATCAAACCTTTATTGATGGCTGCTATCTTGTTCGCTTGGTTAATTTTCGGCGGTATCGTGATTAACGTTGTTATTCAGTCGGTGTTTTAACCCTCATTTTCTATTCGCTAAGTTTGTCTCCTTTTTTGAGCCGCTTTTATAAGCGGTTCTTTTTTATTGGTTTCATTTCTTTAGTTATTAATGGCATACTCCTGAAAAAAGGAGTCAATCATGAAATATGTTGGAGCACATGTCAGCGCCTCTGGCGGCGTAGACCAAGCAGTCATTCGCGCCCATGAAATTGGAGCCACCGCATTTGCTTTATTTACCAAGAATCAGCGTCAATGGAAAGCAGCCCCCCTTAGCGACGAAGTAATTAAAAGCTTCAAACAAAACTGCGCTAAATACGGTTATGGGAAGCACCAAATTTTACCCCACGACAGTTATCTCATTAATTTGGGGCACCCTGAATTTGAAGCATTAGAGAAATCTCGCGTCGCTTTTATTGATGAAATGCAGCGTTGCATGCAATTGGGGATTGACCTGCTGAACTTCCATCCCGGCAGCCACCTGAAGCAAATTGAAGTTGATGATTGCCTAGCCCGCATTGCAGAATCGATCAATATCGCCTTAGAAGAAACTGAAGGCGTTATCGCCGTCATTGAAAATACTGCAGGACAAGGGACAAATCTTGGTTTTGATTTTACGCATCTAGCTAAAATCATCGAACGCGTGAAAGATCAAAGCCGTGTCGGTGTTTGTATTGATACTTGCCATGCCTTTGCCGCAGGTTATGACTTGCGCACAGCAGAAGATTGCGAGAAAACATTCCAACAATTTTCTGATATTGTGGGCTTTGAATTCTTAAAAGGTATGCATCTTAATGATGCGAAAAGTGAATTTGCCAGCCGTGTTGACCGCCATCATAGCTTAGGTGAAGGCAATATTGGCTATGCACCATTTAGCTATATTATGAAAGACCCACGTTTTGATGGTATCCCGCTGATTTTAGAGACCATCAATCCCGATATTTGGTCACAAGAGATTGCATGGTTAAAATCGCAACAAAATAGCTAAGACAGCTAATAGACAAAAACCATCGCAAACAAAAAGGCGGCCTTCTATAGCCGCCTTCTCAATGAAATAATCGTACAATATTTACAATGATTTCATCTCAATTTTCGCCATCATATCTGCCAGCTTATTACGATTTTTTAAGCCAACATCTGGCTGAGAAACCGATAACGCAGAAATTGCGGTCGCCATACGGAGTGTATGCTCGCTAGTCTCACCATTTAATAAGCCGTAAGCTAACCCTGCAACCATTGAATCCCCAGCACCTACCGTACTGACAACCTCACATTGAGGCGGCTTTGCAAGCCAAGATCCTGAAGCATTTACCCAAAGAGCGCCTTCTTCACCTAGGGAAATGACCACGTGAGAAATACCTTTATCACGCAGCTCATGTGCCGCCGCAATAACATCTTTTAAATCAGGTAATTTGCGCCCTACCCATGTTTCTAACTCTTGACGATTAGGTTTAACTAACCATGGGGATGCTTTCAGACCCGCTTTTAATGCTTCGCGGCTACTATCAAAGATAATACAAGGGCATAATTGACGCAGACGAGTCATCCAACGTGTGAATTCTTCAGGTTCAATCCCATTAGGTAAACTTCCGCTTACCACCACCATGTCAAAATGACCAAGCCAATTAAGGGATTCTGTGGAAAAACGGTTCCAATCTTCTTTACTGACATCAAAACCAGAGAAATTAAAGTCTGTCGACTCACCGTTATTTTCTGTGAGCTTAACATTAATGCGCGTACGACCTGGCACCATGCTAAAGCGGTTTGCCATGCCATTTTCACTAAAGAAATGTTGGAATTCTTCTTGGTTGTCCTTACCCATAAAGCCGCTAACAGTGATATCAATACCGAGGTCACGCAGGACTTTTCCTACATTAACCCCTTTGCCTCCAGCATTGAGACTAGCGGTCTTAACTAAATTGACTTCACCGACTTCGATGGAAGGGCATAGCCCCACAAGGTCATAAGCAGGATTTAATGTAATTGTAGCAACCCGGCGAGTCATAACCACTTATCTCCCTTATCATTATTGTCTTCGTGCAGACGGTCTTATCACAAGATTTTCAGGGCATAGTTATAACACTAATAACTGTTAGTTTCAGTGATATTTGTATTTTTTCCTGATTGTAATTTTAAAGTAACGTGGCAAAATTCTTTCCTTTATAAAAATAAGAAGAAGGAAAAATAATGTCGGATCCTCAATATGTTGTTGTTGGTGTCGGCGTACTGATTACTAACGCCCAAGGGCAAATTCTCCTAGGTAAACGTAGCAGTCAGCATGCGCCTTACTGGTCTATTTTCGGAGGACATGTTGACCCAGGAGAATCTTTCGAAGCCTGTGCAATCCGTGAAATAAAAGAAGAGATTGGTATTGATATCGAGACCCCAACCGTATTTGGTATCAGCAATAATATCGAAACCTTCCAACAAGAAGGAAAACATACCGTTTCCATCTGCATGCATGTGGAATATAACGGAGAAAAAGCCCCACAGATCATGGAATCGGATAAATGCGAAAGCCTGTTGTGGATCTCCCCAACTGACCCATTACCTGAGCCTCATTTTGAAGCTAGCCGTAATACCATTGAGCTATGGCTCAACAAACGCTTTTATCAGCCTCACCACTAAACCCCATATGCACAAATTTTATCCTATTTGTGCATATAGTAATCACCATTAATTATTTTTTATTTTATTATCTTTTAGATGTTTACATTATTTCAGTCCTAATGTATCGTTCAGCTAGTACAGTGAAACAATCATTCAGGAGTCATCATGGAAGCCGATGTAACAAAACCACCAAAGCGCCCCTCTATTTTAGGCGGTTCAATGATCATAGCCGGTACCGCAGTCGGTGCAGGTATGTTTTCTATTCCGATGGTGACTTCAGGTGTTTGGTTTTCCGGTTCAGTTGTCTTACTGATCTACACATTTATCTGTATGTTATTATCAGGATTAATGATTTTAGAAGCCAATATGAATTACCCTGCAGGTGCTAGTTTTCATACCATGGTAAAAGATTTATTAGGCTCCGGCTGGAATACCATTAATACCCTCTCCATTACGTTTGTATTATATATTTTGACCTATGCCTATATTTCGGCAGGTAGTTCAATTATTACAGAGAACATTTCTCAATATGTTCAAGTTCCACAAGCACTCTCAGGCTTTGTTTTTGCAGTCGTTATCGCGTTTTTTGTTTGGTTATCTACCCGCGCGGTTGATAGGTTAAGTACGATTTTAATTGGTGGGATGGTGATCACGTTCGTCATGTCTATTGGTGGCATGGTCACAACCGCTTCGCCTTTAGTTCTCTTCGACCAATATGAAAATAACCACAGTGAATATTTACCTTATGCATTAGCTGCATTGCCTTATTTACTGACCTCTTTTGGTTATCACGGTAACGTGCCGGGATTAGTGAAGTACTACAATAAAGATAGCCGTAGTGTCATGTTGAGCTTAGTCTACGGTGCAGGAATTACCGTCACTATCTATATCTTATGGCAGTATGCTATTCAGGGTAATATTCCGCGCTCATCCTTTATTGCGATCAGAGAAAATGGTAACAATATTGGTGCGTTACTGAATCAAATGAATATTTCCGCACAGAGTAGCTTTATTTCACAATTTTTAACGCTGTTCTCTTACATGGCATTAGCTAGCTCGTTTTTAGGCGTATCCCTCGGCTTATTTGATTTTATCGCTGACTTCTTTAAATTTAACGATAGCCATCAAGGGCGATTTAAATCAGTCATTATTACTTTCTTACCGCCAACAGTTTTAGGTTTAGCGTTCCCTGACGGCTTTATTTATGCCATCGGTTTTGCAGGACTTGCAGCCACTATTTGGGCGGTCATTGTCCCTGCCATGATGGCAAGAGCAAGCCGTAAGCGTTTTCCTAATAATAGCTATCGAACACCCGGCGGAAGCTTTGTGATTGGGTTCGTCATTTTATTTGGTTTGATTAACGCAGCAGCCCATATTTTGTCTCTGTTAGGTTTATTGCCTGTTTATTAAGTTATTCAAAGACAATCATTGGTTAAAAAGAGATCCCTAGCGTGAAAACTAGGGATTTTTTTGATGTTAACATCTTGCCTAATCCCTTATCTGCGAGTAATTTTGTCGAACTCTTTTTGACTAATAACAAAGAAGGTTATTTATGGCTAAGGCCAACGAAATCAAACGTGGTTTTGCAATAAACTACAACGGGAAATTACTGCTGGTTAAAGACATTGATATCCAATCCCCAAGCGCTCGTGGCGCAAGTACACTGTATAAAATGCGCTTTACCGATATCAAAACCGGCCAAAAAGTTGAAGAGCGCTTCAAAGGCGATGATATTTTAGACACAATTTCACTCACTCGCCGTGCGGTAAGCTTCTCGTATATTGATGGTGATGAGTATGTGTTCATGGACAATGAAGACTATACCCCATATATCTTTAAAAAATCTGATATTGAAGAAGAGCTGCTATTTATTCCTGAAGAAGGTTTACCAGGAATGCAGGTTTTAACAATGGATGGGCAAGTGCTAGCACTTGAATTGCCACAAACTGTCGATATGGTGATTGCTGAAACAACACCAGGTATTAAAGGCGCTTCTGCAAGTGCTCGTACTAAACCTGCAACAATGCCGACTGGCTTAACAGTTCAAGTTCCTGAATATTTAACTACCGGTGAAAAAATCCGTATTCACATTCCTGAACGCCGTTATATGGGGCGTTGTGATTAATTATTTTGCTCTATTTTCTCAGTATGAAAATAAGCTTACATTACCTATGGGCATTCCGCCCATAGGCGTCATTATAAATAAACATCACTCATCCTAGAAACGCATTCCATTTAACATTCAAAAATTAATATAAAAATGACAATTTAGTTATTAGTCATAAATAACCGTGTAAACCCCTATTTTATTTTCCTTATTAATCCATTTGAATGTTTGAGTTCCTTTATGATTTGGAAGTACAGTTCCTTTTTCAGTCAATTTATTAAACTTTACTGACGTCGTTTTAACGGCTCCATCATCATTCCAACATTTTGTATCAATACTCTGTTCAATACTCGTGATAACGCAAGGTGATGCGACAATCGCGCCGACAAAGTGGATAGTACCTGATGCAACGGGTTTTGCTTCGCTATGTGTAGAGGCTTTAGCGTGCATACCGAATGTTAATGCCATTAAAGAAAATACTGCTAATGTTATTTTTTTTACTGAGTGATCCACAAGAATTTCTCCGCTTAAAATTAAGTTATCGTCAATTACTAGAATTTATTTACATCTAATTGATGCGTTGTTTAATAAATTTCGGATATAAGCTTAATTTGAGTAGGGAAATAGTTATTTCACATATGGTCGCCATTTTTTATTTTTAGAAACCCGCAAAGGGAGGTAAGATTTTTAGTGTTTAAAATTTAACTTATATAC
>NZ_JAERJY010000137.1:0-9854 GCF_018257375.1 Providencia sp. JGM181
TCAATATACTATGAAATATCACTTAAGATCACCATGTGTGTGAATTAGGCTGACTGAATATTATTTAAATATCACTCTACTTTTTATTAAAGAATATTTAACATTTGAACATTACTAAATATAAACCAAGTTTGTTCTCATTTATAAGTAATCTATTTCAATAGGTTCCACAAAGTACAAATATCTTCTTTGTAATAAAAAATCTTGACAGGTGATTAATGGTGGTTATTTTTTGTTCGATTTGTCATTTTTAATCGAATTGATGGCGTTGGATCTAATGAGGGCGTAAGGATAAAAAACCCGCTCAGTGTAAATGAAGCGGGTTTTTAGAAGAGTCGATTAGTGATGCATTATCTGTCGTTTGGTCGGTTCATAATATGATCTTCCCACTCTACCACATCAATTTCTCGTACTGCGATATGGCGAACTGAAATACCTTCATTATGCATTGCAGCTTTTGAACCAGTTTTCAATGGATGCCACGCAGGAAGGGGCTTTTCTTCCATTAACAAACGGTATGCACAGGTACTTGGTAACCAAGCGAATGTTTCCAGATTATCCCGAGTCAGTTTTATGCAATCCGCTTCATATTTGAAACGATCTGCATAATGTCTGCACTGACAGGTTTTAATATTTAACTGGTTGCAAGCCACATTAGTGAAATAGATCTCATCGGTGTCTTCATCCATTAATTTATGCAAGCAGCATTGCCCACATCCATCACAGAGAGATTCCCACTCTTCATCGGTCATTTCATCTAAGGTTTTAACCTGCCAGAAAAACTGAGACATAATACTGCAAAATCCTATACTTAAATGACTCTAGTGGTCAGTGAATTATCATTAATCGTTAGCTTTAACATATCCCCAGAAGCCAATGGCCCCACACCTTCCGGTGTGCCGGTTAAGATAACGTCTCCAGGACGTAGGGTAAAGAAACGGGACATATAGCTAATGAGCGGTAAAACAGGCGTGATCATATCACGGGTCGAGCCAGACTGACGAATCTCGCCGTTGATTTCTAAACTCAGTGACATATTTTGCAGGTCACTGGTACCACTAACGGGAATAAATCCTGAAATTGGACATGAACCATCAAAAGCTTTGCTTTTTTCCCATGGCTGCCCTGCTTTCTTAAATTTCGCCTGTAAATCCCTTAAGGTTAAATCAAGTGCGACTGCATAACCGGCAATTGCACGAGCAACCCTATCTTCATCCGCATTTTTAAGAGGCATACCGATCAAAATCGCCATCTCAACTTCATGGTGAACCGAGCCTAATTCTTTAGGAATAACAATTGGCTGGTTCACATCACACAGTGCAGTTTCCGGTTTAATAAATAAGACAGGTTCTTCAGGTAATGCTGAACCCATTTCTTTAATATGTTTGGCATAGTTGCTGCCCACACAAACTACTTTATTGGCAGGGAAATCTAATAAAGCACCTTGCCAGTCGCGATGTTGATACATATCGGTAACTCCTATTATCGTTATTGTATTTTTGCAGCGATACCATCCGCCATCATACAAACACTTAATGCGAAATAATATGAACGATTCCAATGCATAATCGTGCGGAAGTTTTGGGTCACTAAGAACGTTCGACCTTCAGGGTCATCAGGAATAACCACCCATGTTTTTAAATCTGGCGATAGTCGAGAAAATGCAGGTAATTTAACCCCTAATTTTTCCCACTCCTGAACGGTTTTTCCTTGTTCCGTTTTAACCCCTTCTAAGCTACGGTTAAAATCAGCAGGTAGTGAAACTTGATAGCCCCATGGTAATGCAGATTGCCATCCTTCCGTGGATAAATAGTTGGCAACTGAAGCAAAGACATCGGCTTTGTTATTCCAAATGTCCATTTTGCCGTCACCATCGCCATCTGCGGCATAGGATAAATAAGACGTTGGCATAAATTGGCTCTGCCCCATCGCCCCAGCCCATGAACCTTTCAGTTGCTGATCTTCAGGAATATAACCTTTATCCATGATTTCCAAGGCTGCTAATAATTGCTTACTAAACAGTGCTTCACGACGCCCTTCAAAAGAGAGTGTGGCAAGCGCTGAAATTACATCTTCTTTACCCTGTGAACGACCAAAACCACTTTCGAGTCCCCATAAAGAGACAATGTACTGTGGCGGTACACCATATTTCTGGCTAATTGCGTTCAATACCGCTTGGTTTTCATAGTACTTTTCAACACCCGCATTAATGCGAGATTGTGGTAAGACATTTTTTAAATAGCTGGCTAACGTCACTGTTGCGCGTTTTTCAGGTTGCCCTTTATCCGCTTTTACGACACGTTCAAGGAAATAAATGTTAGCAAAGCCACGATCAATCGTAGACTGTTTGATACCTTGAGCCGCAGCATGTTGTTTCAGCAATTCCACATAGGCAGGAAATTGTGAAGGCTCACGTTGTTCAATTGGAAAAGCTTTATCTAGTGCGATAACTTCTTTCTCAATCGCAGCTTCTTGTGCCGTTGTCAGAATTCGAGTTTCGTTTGCTTGAGTTGCAGCTTTTTGGGTTTGCGGAGCACTGCAACTTGCTAAAAGTACACCAGCGACTAAGGTATATAATAACGTTGGCTTCATTTTTATCCTCCTGACGATAATGGCTTTTTAAGGATCATCCTAAATTGTCTTAGTCGTTTAATTCGCGATATTCAGAAAGTAAATTTTCAACCGGAGGTGGAAATTGCAAGTAGTAGCCAACGTCTTGAAGATCAGCTCGAACTCGCTCAATGTCCGCATTTGCTAGCTTTTCACGTTTATCCAATGAAATTAACATTGAAAACTGTGGTTTGCCAAATTGCTTCAGGAGTTCTTCTGGTACGCGTGAAAAGTCATCTTTCTTTTCGACATATAAATAAGTTTGATCACGGTTCGGGCTTCTATAAATTGCACAAATCATTATATTTAACTCTTTTTCTTGGTTCGTAAGCTTGCTTGAAGTATGCAGTAACTATAACATGCTATTGTTTTACTGAGTATCTTCACCCGAGGATTGTTTCGGAAATTTTAATTTGCTGAGTCTAGATAGATGCCACAATCGCCAATAGAACTTAAAGGCAGCAGTTTTACTCTTTCAGTCATTCACTTACACAGTGAAGAGCCTAAACTCATCAAAAAAGCGCTGCAAGACAAGGTCAATCAGGCTCCTGATTTTCTTAAAAATGCCCCAGTTGTTATTAATGTTGCAGAATTAACTCACCATGCGGATATGTACAGTATCCACAAAGCGATTGTTTCTGCTGGTCTTCGAATTGTGGGCGTCAGCGGTTGTACTGATCCACTGTTAAGACAAAAGATCAATGAAGCGGGCTTGCCAGTGCTTATTGAAGGTAAAAGCAAAAAAGCGCCAGAGCCATCAACGGATGACGTTACTTTTGCAAAATCTGATATTGCCCCACAACCTGCTCCTATCGAATCTGCTTATCGCAAAACCCGTATAATCAATACTCCTGTTCGTTCAGGTCAGCGTATTTATGCGCCAAATAGTGATCTCATCGTCACAAGTAATGTTAGTGCAGGTGCAGAATTATTAGCAGATGGTAATATTCATATCTATGGCGTTATGAGAGGTCGTGCCCTTGCTGGTGCCTCTGGTGATATGGAAAGCCAGATTTATTGTACTCATTTGCAAGCAGAGCTAGTGTCCATTGCAGGCGAGTATTGGCTGAGTGATCAGATACCTACTGAATTTCTCGCCAAAGCAGCTAAACTTTGTTTAGTTGATAACAAACTTAATATTGAATACTTAAATTAGACCTTATTTACAAGGAATTATTCATGGCACGCATAATTGTTGTTACTTCTGGTAAAGGTGGCGTTGGTAAAACCACTTCAAGCGCGGCCATAGCTACCGGCCTAGCTCAAAAAGGGAAGAAAACCGTAGTTATCGATTTCGATATCGGTCTGCGTAACCTTGACCTAATCATGGGGTGTGAACGTCGAGTAGTCTATGACTTCGTTAACGTTATCCAAGGTGATGCAACTCTTAATCAGGCGTTAATCAAAGATAAACGTACTGAAAACCTTTATATTCTTCCTGCATCACAAACTCGTGATAAAGACGCGCTGACTCGTGAAGGTGTTGAAAAAATTCTTGATGAACTCAGCAACGAAATGGCGTTTGACTTTATTATCTGTGACTCTCCTGCCGGTATTGAAAGTGGTGCATTAATGGCACTGTACTTTGCTGATGAAGCCATTATCACAACTAACCCAGAAGTCTCTTCTGTTCGTGACTCAGACCGTATTTTAGGAATTTTATCCTCTAAATCACGCCGTGCAGAACAAGGTCAAGACCCAATTAAAGAACGTTTATTGTTAACCCGCTATAACCCAGGTCGAGTGACTCGTGGTGATATGCTGAGTATGGAAGACGTTTTGGAAATTCTGTGCATTCCATTAGTTGGTGTGATCCCAGAAGATCAGTCTGTTTTACGTTCATCTAACCAAGGTGAACCTGTCATTCTGGACTCTGACTCTGAAGCAGGACAAGCATATAGCGACTGTGTAGAACGTATTTTAGGTGAAGATCGCCCTATGCGTTTCATTGAAGAAGAGAAAAAAGGCTTCTTAAAGCGTCTATTTGGGGGATAAATAATGGCTTTATTGGATTTCTTTCTGTCGAGAAAAAAGACGACAGCAAATATCGCAAAAGAGCGACTGCAGATCATCGTTGCTGAACGTCGCCGCGGTGATAGTGAGCCAGCTTATCTTGCTGATATGAAGCGAGATATTTTGCAAGTTATTTGCAAGTATGTTCAAGTTGACCCAGAAATGTTATCCGTACAATTTGAACAAAAAGATGATGATATTTCTGTTCTCGAATTAAACGTCACCCTTCCTGAAGCGGAAGAAGGTAAAGACGTCAAAGAAGCAAAACCCGCAGAACAGTAATATTGTACAATGCCGCTATATCGCTATATTAAATAACGCCATAGCGGCTTGATTTTGTTGTTGATTTCAGTATTAGTCTAATCTGAAGTTAATTTCTAATGTCATTTTTCTATTCATGCTTTCAGGTGGCTTACCGAGTGGCTTGCAACGCTTAATCGCATCCAATATTGCCTGCTCGAAAAATTGGCTCTTTTCTGAATCCACCACTTTTGCATTGACCAACTCACCTTTCTCTGTGACATCAAACTGAACTTGAATATCCCCTTGCATACGCATTTTGCGTGCTCTTCGCGGGTACTGTTTATGCCTATCAATTTCCCGTTTGATCTGGTCTAAATAGCGCTGTTTGGCATTGATGCTATTTTCACCATCAGAAAAATGGGAGAGATCACCTCGCTGCCCTGCGGCTAAAGAATTTGCTGTGTTTTCTCCTTCTTTAGCTCTTTGGGTTTGCAAATCATCTCGAAGGCTTTCTTTCTTGGTTTTTTCTTCCGGCTTAGCCTTATTTTTTACAGAACTACGTTTTTCAGATTTCACTTCTTTAGGTGTTTTTTCAGCGACGGTATTTGAGGCATTATCTTGCTGGTTACGCTGCTTACTGACCTTGATGTTCGCGTACTCAAATTCCTCAATGGCATTGAGTTCACCACCAGTTACCGATTGGCTTTCTTGGGGGATGCTCACTTGTTGCTCAACTAAAAACTGGGTTAACGCGACGGTCACTACTGGCGAAATTAACGGTGCTGTCATTTTGAATGACAATGAATTGAATGCAAAAAAACAGAAATAAATAATGGTGCCGTGTAATAAGCCAGAAAGCGGTAATCCATAATAAATTCGAAAATAATTCATGGCGATATTCCTAATCAGCCCCAGCAAATGTGCTTTGCTGGGGCTGAGCCTTAGAAGTGACTGGTCACACTTAAACGAAGGGATCTCCCCGGTGCTGGCATCATGCTACGTGTCAGCGGGTCAATGTAATATTCGTTTAATACGTTAGAGGCTAACAATTCCACTAACAGGTTCTTATTCACTTGATAAGTGACATAGGCATCAGTAACAAATACTGCATTCCAACTCATCGGATTATTGTTTAAAGGAGCATATAAAGGTCCAAATCGGTGAATCATGCTAGCTTCATCTTTATTTTCTGTTTTGGCGTGGTAGCGTATACGCCCACCGACTTCCAAGCTTTCATTAAAGAAGCGCATTCCCAAATTAGTGTGAATACTGTATTTAGGTTGTAACTGAGTGCGAAGGTAACCTAATGGAAAGCCACCTTCCGTACAGATGGAAGAATTAAACTTATTGATTGGGTCGAGGTGTGCCATAGAAGCATTATCGCAAACTTCATTTTTTAATCGGAAATCAACCCCTAAATCCCCAAAGAAGCGTCCATTATCATAACGAGCTAACACTTCTAATCCGGCCGTTCGGTGCTGATCCATTTGTGAAAAGACCAAATTACCATCACGATCAAACGCATTATCAATAATATTATGGTAATAATTGATTCTAAAATCGGCGGCATTTTCTGCTTTCAACCAACTTTGCAAATTACGTACATAACCGATTTCAAAGGTATGACTACGTTCTGGTTTAAATGGACGTGCTCTTATGAAACCTTCACCAGCCCCTGAAAATCCAATCGTATCTTCAAAAATGCTGGGCATTCTGACGGTTTCAGCATAACGAGCAAACACACGGTCATTTTCTGAAAGGTAGACAGATCCTCCTATTGATGGGCTCCATGCAGAATTAATGCGCTTACCGGGGTTTTTATACTTTTCGTTCTCGTTGACTGAAATATATTCATATCCCTTAGTCGAGGAACGGTAAGCTATGATTGCTTTTACTTTTTTCTGGCTAATCGGGTCAATCACTTCTTCTGAAAGGTCAATTTCCCCGTTATAAAATGGGTTATTCTCTGTCGTGAACTTACCATCTTCATCCACTCGCCATTTAATATAGTCGAATCCGGTAATACGAAATCCCTCATACTCTTCACGGATTGTAGAATAGTGTTCCGCACTTTTGAGGGAATGTTTAGGCAGTGATAACGCTTCGGCAACAAACCACTCTATTTTAGAAGTGCCAATGCTACTGTCTGGCCAGAGCCCTACTTCATTGTAGCCGCCAAAAGTGCGTCCTTTGCTGTCTACATACTCTCTCACTTTATGCGCTTCCTCTTCAGTGAGCACTCGAGAATATTCGAAATTTATGGCTTGCGGAATTTGATGAATCGCGAAGTTATAGTCTTTCGCTTTTAATCGACGTTCCCTTAATAAATCTCGTGACCAATAGTTTTGGTACTGTAGACCAGCATTTACATTTAGCCAGTTTGTTGGTCGCCAGTCTAATTTTATTGCTCCACTAAATTCTTGGCGTTTACCTTCTCGCGGAATAGCTCTAAATGTATTTTTTTTAGCGATTGTTGCATCTGGTGCATATATATCGTCATTAGTGTTAATCTCTTCTCTAATAAAATTCCCTATTAGAGTCATATCAAAGTTCGGAGTAAACTGTAATTTATTAGATAAAACTAGCCCTTGCCTATTATTGATTTGATTCAGTTTAATTCCATCTACTAATGTGCCATCTATATTGGGATTTCTTCTGCTTAAACTGTTAACTGACCAATCTAACTCCATCGCTTCCCTAGGTAATCCACCAGCAGTATTCGAATTTAAATCCGTTTTCGTTAGCCAGTACCCCATTTGAAGATCACCCCACGGCTGCTTTTCAGATTTAAAATCATAGTTAGCATAGAATGATCCTAGACTTATATTAGCTAAGGGCCACTGGGGAATTTCCCCCGCTAAATCATGAAAACGAATTTGTGAAGGCATAATTTCCCCGTAATGGCTTTTTGTATGCACATAGCCAAGGGATATTTTTTGTGATTCAGAAAGTTGCAAATTTATTTTTTGCAGAAAAGTTTCGCTATTACTCGAGGCATTCCCCACCTCTTTGGTGGGTAAGTACACATTCGCAACAAATGGAATATTGGGATCCACCATTTTTTTGGAGTTATCGATATCGGTAGTAATAATAGGTTCTCGGAAATAGTCTGCACCGTGGCGACCAGCAAAGTAGTTACCTTGATTTCGGTGACTATAGGCAAACAGTATATCAACTTTTTCTTGGCGTAATCCTAGCGCCACTCGTACCGCACTGTCTTTTAAATTAAAAAAATTCGAACTTCCCGGTTGATCTGGCTCGACTGAAGCTTTTGGATCTCGATAATAAATCCGAGTTCGATAATTATCTTTGCTTCCTAAGCTATACATGATAGCTGAATCATCACGATAATCTGTACCAAGGGTAAATTCATTAATTCTTGGTTTGGTTGAGTTAGTCCGTGTTTCTAATTTAAAATCTATTGCGAAGCGTTCATCGAATGGCACAACATCATCAATACTGAGAGTCTTAACCGCAACGCCGCCACCAACTGAAGTACGAATATCACGGTCTAACATTGGGCTTTTTACTACGGTAATACTACTGATCATGTTAGGGTCTACATAATTTCGGTTATTAGCCCCGTTGTAGCCACGCCACACTGTGATGGCTTGTTCTGTACCATCTACTGTGACGGGTACGCGCCCTTGCCCTTGAATACCGCGAACATTCGGGTCTAATGCACCGCTATTGCGCGCATCCCCGCTATACACACCAATACCGTGGTTAAGAACATCTGCGGGATTCGTTCCTTTGTAACGTTCTACCGCTTCTTTACTTATATAAATATTGGATTCATCTTTATCATATTGGTCATCCGCACCTTTTTGGTCACGTAGCTTAATAGTATCTGTTCTATCTTTTACCTGTATATTGCCCACCTGTTCCCTTGAGCTGGCATAAGACGAAAGTGAAATGATACCCATCGTTAACCCTGTGGCAATTTTCATTGCCACCACTGCTGTTACTTTCATACTAAATCTCAATACGAACTAAAACGTTTTACTTAAATTTAAACCCACTTCGCTTTTATTATAGGAATAGCTTATTTTTGCACTGCTATCATTGAATTTGTAATTAACATAGAGTGTTGGAGTTAATGATAAAAACTTGTGTCCTAATAGGGTTATTTGGCTATTTAACGCCCATGACTCATCGTGTCGCTTTGTATTAAGTGCACTGTCAAAATCAAAAAACGTATGATTACTACTTGTTAATTTATTGACTAACTTATTCGAGCTAAATACATTGATTGAGCCCACAGTTAACCCTGACACTTGATAACTGTCACTTTTATATTGCTCAATGTTTTTACCACCATATAAATTTGAAAATAAGCTCCATTGTGGATTGACCGAATAAATTGCCGTTATACTATAATTAATATCATAACCTGATCGCGATACTCGTTTCCCAAAGAAAGCTTGATTTTTATACGTTAGATTGGATAGCAAATAAAGCTTATTACTAGGGGAGTATGCCCCTGTAATGCTCGCGCCGACACTGTAATGGTCAAACAAATGCCCTCGCCAATTAATATCTACAATCGGTGAAAAAGCGATCTTTTTATTCCCATAAAGATACTGATAGCTTACTGATGAATAACTTGAAAAACGCCTTTTTACTGAGCGATGTGGGTATTCCCATACGTATCCACCAAGGCTGGCCAACAGTGAATGTCCTCGATTCTGCCAAAGGACTTTATTGGCATTTCCTGAAAAGCCATACACCAAACCGGATTTAATTTCGCTACCTTGCATACACCACATTGCACTACATTGCTGCTCACCATTACCATGAGCCTCGGTATAGTTTGTGTCATATTTTACATCAGCATTGAAATTTCCCTGCCAATGCGCGCGATTTTCTAATGCTGTAATTTCATTATCTATCTGTTTTATTCGCTCTTCAGATAAGTTTACTCGATATTTATTTTTTATTTTTTTATATAAAATCAATGCTTCACGGTGATAACTATTTTTTATATA
>NZ_JAERJY010000138.1:0-9796 GCF_018257375.1 Providencia sp. JGM181
TTATGCCGCTGCGCATGAAACCGGTGCTAAGTGGACGGATGAACAGCGAAAATCCATTCAATCATCTGCAGTTGAGTTGGCGGAATGGACGCAAAAAGCCGATGAGGCCGTGCGTAAGCAGCGTGAAATGACGGATGCATTGAAAGAACTGAAGGATGCAACACGCAAATATAACGATGATGCCGCTTTAGCGCGAAGTACCGTGGGTATGGGCAATCGTCGCCGCAGTCTCGAAGAGGAGCGCCAGCAAGTTGAGCGGGTATTCAGTAAAACGGATGGCGGGACCGAGGCTTTATTAGCTCGGCAAAATGCTTTGGACGCACTGAATAAAAAATACAAGGAAGCCGTTCTTGCTGAAGCTGACTGGCGTTCTGGCGTTAAAGCTGGTTTGGAAAACTGGGTTGATGATGCGAGCAACTACGCAGGACAGGCGGCAAGCGCAACACAATCGGCAATGTCAGGGATGGTGAATAATATTTCCGACATGTTGGTTGGCAATAAAGCCGATTGGAAAAGCTGGGCAATCGACGTCCTGAAAAGTATTGATAAGGTCCTTATTAATATGGCGCTTGTTCAATCAATTAAAGCTGCGGGGAGTTATTTCGGCGGGGGATTCGGAAGCTTAATGAGCTCCATTGTCCCGAATGCGAAAGGGGGCGTTTATGATTCACCTAGCTTAAGCTCTTACAGTGGACAAATTGTTAACTCGCCAACTATGTTTGCTTTCGCTAAAGGTGCTGGTTTGATGGGAGAAGCGGGGCCTGAAGCAATCATGCCTTTAACCCGAGGATCTGATGGTTCATTAGGTGTACGCGTTCTTGGCTTGGAAAATGTCCAAAATGGCACAACAGCAATCACATCTAATAATGCTATCAATATCGATGTTGGCGATATCAACCTGATCAGCGATGGCTCTAAAGAGCAGCAGCCAATAGGTGACGTGAGTGGTGCTAAGCAGCAACTCAAAAACGAAATTGTTAATACCGTCAATGAGCAGGCATCGAGAGAGGGAACGCCGCTTTGGCAGCTAATTAACAGAAGAAGGTAAACTGTATGGTAGAAACGTTCACTTGGTGTCCCCGTATTAATGCGCAAAGTGATACAACATTCAGAGTCAAAAAAGCCCAGTTCGGTGATGGATATACACAAACCGCGGGCGATGGGTTAAACAACCGCTCTGATAGTTGGCAACTTGAGTTTGTGGGTGAAGAGGCAATGATCGAACAGATTGTTGCCTTTTTTGATCGCCACGGTGGGTATAAGTCTTTTATTTGGAAGCCACCACTCCGACCACAAGGGCTATTTCGATGTGAACAATACAAGCCTAGTGCGCTGGGTGGCGGTAAATATTCATTAATGACGACATTTATTGAGGCATTTAGCTCATGAAAATAACTGCAGACGTTCAAATGCTGGAGCCGGGAAGTCGAATACAGTTAGTTGAAGTGGATGCCAGTGCGTTTGATGGTCCTATTCTGCGCTTTCATGCCTATAACTTACGTTATACCGAAAAGGAGCTTAAGGCTGCGGGTGATGAACTCGCACCTCGCTCTATCTGGTGGCAAGGCAATGAATATGGTGCGCATCCCTATCAAATAGAAGGAATGTCCAAAAACAGTGACGGTGCGCAAGCTAGACCGAAATTTAGAGTCTCAAACGTCAATAGTGTTATTTCATCATTATGTTTGCAGTTTGATGATATGGCGCTGGCAAAAGTCACTATTTATGAAACCTTCGCTCATTATCTCGATGCTAAAAATTTTCCTGATGGAAACTCTACGGCTAACCCTGAAGAGTGCTTTACGCAAGTTTATTACATTGATCGTAAAAACAATGAAGTGGCAGGTGAAGCGGTTGAGTTCGAGTTATCTAGCCCGTTTGATTTGCAGGGAATTATGATCCCCGCTCGACAAATCCATAATCTTTGCTCCTGGTGCATGAAAGGTGATTATCGAAGCGGGCGAGGCTGTAATTATACGGGCAATAGATATTTCGATGAGCGTGGAGAGCTGGTTGATGATCCGGCGTTAGATAAGTGCGGCGGACTTATTAGCGATTGCAAAAAACGCTTTGGTGAAAATGAGCCTTTGGATTTTGGAGGGTTCCCAGCAGCGGGATTAATACGATGATCACAAAGAAATTAATGGAGGCGATATTTCAGCATGTAAAAGCGGAATATCCCAAAGAGGCTTGTGGTGTTATCTGCCAAAAAAGCCGAGTCAAAAAATACTTCCCTTGCAGTAACCTCTCCGATAATCCCACTGAACACTTTGAACTTTCCCCAGAAGACTATGCGGCTGCCGAAGATTGGGGCGATCCTATAGCGATTGTGCATAGTCATTGTGGTGATGGGGTGACCTCTCAACCGAGCGAAGTTGATAAGCTACAGTGTGATGCGACGGGATTGCCATGGGTGATAGCTTCCTTTCCTGAAGGTGATATTCGCATTATTCAGCCTCGCGCAGAACGTGAGCTAGAAGGGCGCCCGTTTGTGCTAGGTCACGCCGATTGCTGGTCACTTATCATGGACTATTACCGACAAACACACGGGATTGAGCTGCATAACTACAGCGTTGATCATCATTGGTGGGAGTGTGGCGAAAATTTGTATATGGATAACTGGCAGCAAGAAGGTTTTGTTGAGTTTCCGGGTGAGCTAAAAGATGGCGATATGGTCATCATGCAAGTGCAAGCGGATGTTCCTAATCATGCCGGTGTGATAGTGAATGGCATGCTTCTACACCATCTTTACGGGCAGCTAAGTCGCATTGTTCCTTACAGCGACTATTGGCGCGATAGAACGGTCAAGGTAGTACGACGCAAGGAGCTGGCATGAGTTTAAAAACAATACGGCTCTATGGTGTTTTGGGTACCAAATTTGGTCGAGAACATCGGCTTGCTATCGATTCTCCGCGTGAAGCGATTAAAGCGTTATCGGTACTCTATGATGGATTTGAGCAATTCCTTGCCAATGCGCATCTGAGAGGGCTGGAATTTGCTGTTTTCAAAGGTCAGCGCAATATTACTGAAGATGAATTGCATCTTGATACCAGTGAAGAAATTCGCATAGCTCCAGTAATCAAAGGCAGTAAGCGGGGTGGCTTCTTTCAGACTATTTTAGGTGTGGCCATGATTGGGGCTGCAATGATGTTAGGTCCTGCGGGCTGGGCTGCATTTGGTGCAGGAGGCTTTGCTAGTGGCGCATTGGCACTCGGTGGTGCTGCCATGGCATTGGGTGGTGTTATACAAATGCTATCACCTCAGCCACAAGGATTGTCAGTGCGACAAGATTCGGATAACAAACCTTCTTATGCCTTTGGTGGCGCCGTGAATACGACAGCGCAAGGTAATCCGGTACCGCTTTTATATGGGCTAGACCGTCGAGAAGTTGGCGGCGCGATTATTTCAGCGGGGATTTATACCGAAGATCAGAAATAGCAAAACGAACACGTTAACACGAGCGGCTTAATTGCCGCTTTTTTTATGGGTGAAATATGGAAACGATATACGGTGCCAAAGGCGGTGGTGGTGGCGGACATACGCCAGTCGAATCAAAAGACAGTTTGCTATCCGAATCAACCGCAAAAATTCTGTTAGCGATTTCGGAGGGTGAAATAGCCGGTGGGTTGGATGATACCCGTATTTTCCTCGACGATACACCGATTGGTAACTTAGACGGCACCAAAAATTTTGAGGGTGTGACGTGGGAGTTTAGATCTGGCAGTGAGCAGCAAGAATACATTCAAGGCATTCCCTCCGTGGATAATGATATTGCTGTAGGAATGGAACTGAAAGACGATCAGCCTTACGTCAGAACCATTAACAACACTCAGTTATCTGCTATTCGTGTTCGCTTTTCGGTACCGCAATTAATGCGCCAGCATGACAACGGAGACACGACAGGCTACCGCATTGATTACGCTATTGATTTATCCACGGATGGAACAGGATATAAAGAGCTTGTTAAGTCTGCATTCGATGGAAAAACAACAAGCGAATACCAGCGCACCCATCGTGTCGATTTACCCAAGGCCACAACAGGTTGGCAATTGCGTGTTCGCCGGCTCACTAAGAATCAGAATACTGCCCGTATTGCTGATAAAGTAACGATAGCAGCTGTGACGGAAGTCATTGATGCAAAGCTACGTTATCCCAATACTGTGCTTTTGTTTGTGACGTTCAATGCCCGTCAATTTAATAATCGGATCCCCAAGATTAGCGTTCGCCCGAAAGGTGGCTTGCTGATTAAAGTGCCAACGAACTATGACCCAGTGAATAGAACTTACTCTGGCGGATGGGATGGTACCTTTAAACTTGCAGCAACCAATAATCCAGCGTGGGTATTTTATGATTTAGTGCTGAATAATCGCTACGGATGTGGTGACCGGATCAAGTCATCTCAGGTTGAAAAGTGGGACTTGTATAAGATTGCGCAATATTGTGACGAGTTGGTACCGGATGGGCGAGGCGGTGATGGGAAAGAGCCGCGCTTTTTGTGTGACGTGTATATCCAGTCTCAAGAGTCAGCCTATACCGTACTGCGTGACATTGCGGCGATATTCCGCGGTATGACGTTTTGGGCTGATAATAAAGTGAATGCGATTGCAGACATGCCATCCAGTATCTTCCGCACATTTACCAACGCCAATATTATTGGTGGCAAACCATCATATTCAGGTGGCAGTATCCAGAATCGCTATACACAAGCACTGGTATCTTTTACTGATACAGATAATCACAGTAATGATGATGTTGAA
Source organism: Providencia sp. JGM181 (assembly GCF_018257375.1). Taxonomy (NCBI): domain Bacteria; kingdom Pseudomonadati; phylum Pseudomonadota; class Gammaproteobacteria; order Enterobacterales; family Morganellaceae; genus Providencia; species Providencia sp. JGM181. Next base: position 4,758 of record NZ_JAERJY010000138.1, read on the forward strand.
GCGGTTGCTGACCTAAAGCTTCAGCGTCGTTATGGTGTACGCAAAACTGAGTTATCCGCCATTGGGTGTACGCGCAGAAGCGAAGCAAATCGTCGTGGCCGCTGGGCATTATTAACCAATGCGAATGACCGCATGATCACTTTTGCTACAGGGCTTGAGGGGGCGATCCCTTCTCCTGGTCACATTATTGCCGTAGCCGATTCAAATTTAGCTGGGCGTGATACCGGTGGACGCATATCTTCCGCGAAGGGGCGTAATATTACCCTCGACAGGGAAACTTCAATTAAAGCGGGTGACCGCCTGATCATCAATCTACCTGATGGAAAATCAGAGGGGCGAACCGTTACCTCAGTAAATAAAAAAGTGGTTACGGTTTCTGTCGAATACTCGCAGGTACCGCAAAAAGAGGCGGTGTGGGTTGTTGATTCTGATGATTTGGCTGTCCAGCTATATCGAGTAATTAATATCAGCGACAACGGCGATAACACTTACACCATCAGTGGCGCCATTCATAATCCTGATAATTATGAACACATTGACTCTGGCGCCCGAATTGATGAGCGTCCTATTACAGTTATTCCTCCAAGTGTTCAGCCTGCCCCGAAAAACGTAAAAATTTCATCTTATTCTAGAGTGGAGCAAGGCATTGCTTTTTCTACGCTGAGTGTCAGTTGGGAAGCGCCAGAAAGTGCGATTGCGTATGAAGCGCAGTGGCGCCGCGATAACGGTAACTGGATCAACGTGCCTCGAACGTCCTCGCTAGGGTTTGAGGTTGATGGAATTTATTCTGGACGATATCAAGTGCGTGTCAGAGCAATTAACGCTTCTGAAATTTCCAGTATTTGGGCGAATGCGCCAGAAACAACACTGACAGGGAAGGTGGGTAATCCGCCGAAACCGGTGAATTTTAGAGCATCTCCGCTCGTGTTCGGTATTAAGCTTGATTGGGGATTTGGTGATAACACCGGAGATACGTTAAAAACAGAGATTCAGTACAGCAAAACCAATGATGGCAATGGACTTATGTTGCTTGCAGATGTCCCTTACCCATCGCGTTCCCATGAGTTAGCCGGTTTAGCTGCGGGCATTGCTTTTTACTTCAGGGCGAGGCTGGTGGATAAATCAGGCAATGAGTCGGAATGGACCTCATTTGTTCGCGGGGAGTCTGAGTTTGATGTGAATACTATCATGCCTGCTCTCGATGAGCATTTCATGACTGCAGAAGCAGGTAAGCAACTTGATAAAACACTCGATTGGCTTAATGAAGCATGTCTAATCAACATGGCTGCTACCTATGAGCTTCAAGAGGATTTATTCGTTAAACATGGACAGTCGCAAGCTCAAATTAAAGAGCTATGGCGTGTGTATGCGGACAGTGAACTGGCTTGGGCTGAGAAGTACACGACGGTCAATGCCTCCATTAACGGCGTGAAATCTGAGGTTGCTACGCTAGATAAGGCTGTTGCGAAATTAGATAGCGCATTTGCAGAATCCCAAACTCAACTACAGGTGAAATTTAATGAGCAAGAGGCGTTAATCAATACCAAGATGCAGGCTGAGTTTAAGCAAGGTGCAGGCTATGCGATGCATAGTACGAATATCACGATTGTTGTTGATGGTAAGAAGTATAACGCAGCTGGAATGGTGATTAGCGCTGAACTGAAAAACGGCAAAATCGAGTCATTCATCGGTTTCAATGCGAATAACTTTGCTTTCTATAATCCAGTGAATGGAAAAATGGAGCCCTTCTTATACATGAAAAACGGTCAAGTTTTCATGAATGAAGCATTTATTAGCAAGGCATGGCTTAACGAAGTTGTTGTAACTGACAAAATGACGTCAGCAAACTATGTCCCCGGTAAGATAGGTTTTAATATTGATGCTAAAACTGGGGATGCTGAGTTTAACAAACTGCTCATCAGCGGGGATTTTAAAATTGTCGGTGATGGCGGGCAATTATTAATTGATGGTACAGGAGTAACTATTTTTGATGAAAACAAACGATGGGCTACGAAACTAGGGAGACGCCCGGTATGAGTGATGATTATGGATTGTTTATTAACCCTAAAGACGGCGGTAAGCCCATTGAAATCACCAACAACTCTTATCCGCTAACCTTCCTAAAGCATGTTGTTATTCATCCACTCAGCCCACAGCCGTATCAAAAAAATAAGTCTGTTAATGTACCAGGAATGTCAAAATACAATGTGGTTATTGTGCCTTCAGCGTTATGCCACTTTCTGGCTTATGGTTCGGTGCAGGGCGTGAGTATCGGAAGCTATTGGGTGTCTGGCGATACATTCTATTGTAACTATGACTGGTGGGGCGGTGATTCAGGTTGGTTACCGGGGAGTGATGGTAACTCCCACTTTTTCTTATACGGTGTACTGAAGGAAGCCCCGCAAGACTCTTATGGGCTTTTTATTAACTCACAGCTAGATGCTGCAGTTGATAACTTTAGAGCTATTACCCAAGAATCCACGGTTTCATATTGTGTATTTCGGCAAAAAATATTTATACAAGCGGATAAGAATGGGCGTGGTTATTGGAGCGTTCCGGATTCTATCCCGAACCGTAACTCGGTCTGTGTATTTATTCGACCTGAAAACACAAGCCAAACGATACGTTATGACAGACCTAATAACCGGATAATTTCGCTAGAGTCTGGCTGGGTATATGTTGTGATATTTGCGTCTGGGTTAAATCTTCAACCTTCCGATGGACTGACGATTTGGAACAGAGAGGGCAAGGTAGTATTCAACTCAGAGTACACACCGTTTTATAACAATGGGCAGATAGTTAACACGAGCAATAATGTTGCCACCAGTAAATTCGATGTCCCGATGTTCACGATGGATAGCCCCAATACATGGCTGGAGAATGAAGGAAATACTGTTAACTGCTACATGTCTGGATTTAGGGTATCAGGGAAACAGCTTATAGCGAAAAGGATGTGGACCATTGGTGATTACCCCACGTATGCCAACTACATGTACAACAAGATAGTGTATGCCGGCAGCTACGCCATAGACTTCAACGACTACTTCTAAATACTCAATTCAACGATAAGCCGCTTAATTGCGGTTTTTTTGCGTCCAAATTTTGGAGTTAATATGATTTATCAAACAGGCACAATCACAACCACGGCAGGGCAAACAAAAATAAAAGGTACCGGAACGCGCTGGAAAGATAACTTAGCTGGCATTTCGGAAGGCTGTCCAATCTCTTACCTCATCAATAACGTTGTGTACATGAACACTGTGCTATCTGTGAATTCAGATACCGAGATTAACCTCACATATCCTGTACCTGTTGCCGCTTCGGCGGCTAAGTATCAGATAGCGACATTCGTTCTGGATAGCATGAGCGATGGCGTTCGCAAGATGCTTGCGAATCAGCAGTATATTCAGTATTTCCTGCGCAACATGGACACATGGATGACGCAGGACGGCATTGTTGAAATCAAAACGCCGACTGGGGATACGGTAAGACTCGAAAGCATTATTGCGCTGAAAAATCTGATAGATGGAAAGTTTGATAAAAAAGGCGGTGAAGTCACAGGGCCAACAACATTCAAACACACTAACATCAGAGTTAGCGGTACAAATGACTGGACATCACTTAGATTAATTAGACAGGATGGCTCGTATGTGATGTTTCAAACTAACCCTGCAACAGACGGCAGCATGGCAACTATCGTCAATAGGGATAAAGATGAAAAAACACTAGGCATTGTTAGCATTCCAAATAAAACAGGGACGGCTATGCTTGTTGGTGATTTTGGTGTTGGCAGTCGCCCGTTCGGAGCGAGTCCATTTAATGTTAATGATGACACAAAGAAGATAACCGGTTTTTTTAGCTACACTAATTTCAACAAAGATAACTTATCTTCAGGATTCCGAGGCTTCTCTTCATACTATAACGACAATATTGGGTTTATGCTTGGCGGTGCGGTTATTAGCGGAAAGTATATTATTAGCGCTAAATTCATTATGAATAATATTGAAACTGATGCCACCTTACTACATTCGCTTAATACCACAAAAGACTCAAACGGCAATATAAAAGCTGCATCCCCAATTATTAAGGTATTCGCAGATCATATCGAACTCAACGATGAATCAGAAGGTGTAACACTCAAGAAACTGCACACTGGAATTTATCAACTGCATGGGGTGCTTGGTTTACACCCTGATGCTAACTGGGGAGGTATTAATGGTGGTATCACAATTCCATGCGGCATTAACCAGCTTCCACTTGTGTATGCGCTTTATGATGTACTTGAAAAGGGTAAACCACATCCATTTGACGGTCGTATCGTTGAGCCTGATGAGGATGGCGATATCGTGCTTTATACGACATATCGCAAGCATGACTTGCCGCAGAATATTCAATATGAGCGATTCAAGCTTTACCCTGAATTTCTTAAAGAAGTTGATGGGGAAATGGTTGAGTTAACTCCGGGTGAGCCTTGCGATATTCCAAACGGCCACTGGATTGATGTTCGTGTGAATATGCCGAGTGATTCTATCTACAATCAGAAGCTAGCTGAAGCAGAGCGATTAGCGAAAATTGAAGCGGAACGGGTAGCTAAAGAAGATGCTGACGAAACTGCGCGTGAGGAAGCGGAGAGATCAGGTGATGAATCTAAGCAAGAACAAGCAAGCAAACTAGAAGAGTAATAACTAAGGTGCGCCAGCTCGAGTAGTTGGCGCAATCTGATCATTTATCGAAATACTCCACCTCCTCAGTTTCTTTCATTTCAGGCATCCAGTCTCCATCATTCCAGATTTCTTCCAGCGTTTCTTCAATGTAGGTTTTCTTTTCGTTCTTTCCAAGACCATCAATAGACACATTCGCTTGAGATCCCCAGTTGATATCGATGTTTAAATCGGGGTATTTAGAGCTCAATCTTTTTGTGATCTCATTTCTCAATGCGTCGAAAGTCCCCATGGGTAACTTGCCTTTCATACTTGCAGCGAAGCGAACTTTAATTGTAACCATCTCACATCCTCCTTACATAAAATACTGTCTATAAA
>NZ_JAERJY010000139.1:0-9763 GCF_018257375.1 Providencia sp. JGM181
GTATAAATATTCGCTATACGGCTATCGATAAAGTAATAAAAATCATATTTTGAACTATATATATTTTTAAAAATATCTAATACCTTACGAGTATTTACTTAGGAATTGCTATTTGTTGAACGAGGTAAAGCGGGAGGGTAATAAAAAAACAGGGTGCAAAGCACCCTGTGATGATCAATTATCATTATGTATTTGTACCATTCCATTTGAAGTAGTGCTTAACAACAAATTCTTTACCCATAAAGTTAAGGGTTGTTGACATGTTTCCCCCTCCTTTATGATTTTCATAACAGTTTGGATAGATAACTTTTCTATAAATATCAGAATTATCATATAGATATTCACCATTATTGTTTGGTGATTGGATGGTTGGGTAGCTTATTGATAAGCTGCGGTCGTTATCATATTCACCTCGAAGAATGTCATGTTTTACAGAAATAGGTGCTAATAAATTACTACCTCGAAGGTCGATACTATACGATGGTTTAATCACAAGGTCGACGGTATGATCTAGTGTATAGTAAGCACATTTAGATTTCTCGGTGGTTTTGTTTTCTCTAAAATATTTGGGACTGTAGCTAAATCTTTGTTGCCCAATCTCTTGTGGTGAAGTGACTTGGACTGGTGTGTTTAGTACCTCGAATTCATTCTTGAGTTTATGGCTAGACTTACCAATGGCAGTGATTGTGACCTTTAAATTTTGGGTAGATTTTAAATACTCAGCTTTAGGGGAAATAATAATTCTTTGCACACCCGGTTTAATTTCAACAGGGTGCTCAAATGTATTTCCTGTTGGTTCGGTGATGATAGCTTTAATCTCTTTGGCACTATCAAATTCGCTACTACTTGTGAGCGACCAACTAATTTCTATGTTGTCATTGGTATAAACCGGAGACCAGCTTTTGGCTCCTTCAATTTTTTTGCCGTTATTCCCATAGCTGATGAGATTAGCGTTAATCGCAGGCTTCGTGTACACCTTGACCTTATAATCACCGCTACTTTGCTCAAAGTAATCATTGGCTTTTACTGTCATGGTTAAATTGGCTTCGCCTTTGCCTAAGCTTTGAATCGAACCATTTTGGGTAATGCTCACGACATTATTAGCCCCTGAACTCCATTCAATGTCTGCTTTAGGTGGGATAGCTACACTGGTTTGTTGTAGGTTAAAAAGATTACGCTGATCCGTGATTTCTTGCTCTTTCTGGCTAAAATTCACATTAAAACGTGCTTTTGCGAGGTTATAGGTAATATCTTGGCTTTCAGAGACAAACTGATCTGTCTCTTTGGAACGCACGGTCAGTTTTGCTACCCCTGGCTTGACCTGAGTAATTGTACCGGAAACAGAATCTATTTGGGCGATATTGGTATTTTGGCTGACATATTCGAGAGGAATGGTGGTGACATCCGTATTACTGAATGAGGTTTGAATATTGTGAGCTTGGTTATCTGACCAAATTGTGGAAATAGTGTCTGCACTGGTTAATGTCAAGTTTGGTTTGGCTTTTTCAACATCCACCTCATAGCTAGCCGCTGCGGATTTATATATACCATTTCCATCGATACGCGCCCAAATTTTGGTACGTCCCGCTTTTTTCAGTTTAACTTTTCCTTGCTGGTCAACGGTAGCAATACTGGTGTTATCACTAGACCAAACAGGCTGAGCACCGTTTGGCAACCCTTTAACAGCCTGACCATTATTTACGGCGGAAGAGTAAGTCAGACGCTGTTGCATGTTGTCGAAACGCAGTGTTGGGTTAATGGCGTCGACTTTGATTTCAATCGGGTTGGCAATGGTTTGATTGCCCACTTTTGCCGTGACTTTAGCGGTGCCTTGCTTCGTCGCAGTGGCTGTTGCACTGTAGCTGCCATCTTGGTGATTGGTGATTGGACTAATAGTAAAATCCTGAGCAGGGACATTACTTGTAATATCAACCGTTTCATTCAGTAAGGCGTTGCCAAAATCATCTTGCAATTTAACCGTGAACAAGGTGCTTTCTAGTCCATCAGGACCAATATCAGTTTTAGTGGTCGTAAAGGTAGAGTTAGTGATGTTTACGGTACCGGCAAGGACGTTAACCACACTGGCTTTTTTATCTTCACTTGCAGAAAGAGCTGCTGTCATCACTAATGCACCTACGGTATGGCTGGTGACCGAAATTTTAGTGTTACCGTTAATATCTGTTATTGATGAGTGTGGGAAAGGTTCTGCTTTACCCTGTAAGTGCCATGAAACATTCACCTGCGGCACTGGGTTATTGAACTTATCCACAATTTTGGCGGTATAAACTACGCCTTGGGCATTACCCGCCTGAATGTTATTGGTGCTGGTATCTAAGCTAGTGATTACGCTGGTGGCCTTGTCACTGGTCACATTCAACGTTAAGGTTTGCGATAATGTACTACCGTTGAGATTGGCTGATAATATGGCAGCGCCTGTTTTATCACTGCTCACAACTGCGTGATACACCCCTGCGGATGGCATCGTTACTGGAGCAATTCTTACCTCATTGTTATTACTACTGATTTGAATAGCAGATATTTGATTGGTTAATAAATTACCAAACTGATCCTTTAATATCAGCTCAACCGTCGCAGGTTGACCCGCCACAATTGTGGCAGGGGTTATATTGAATACTGTTTTACTGGTATCAATCGTACCTTGTGTAAAGGAGATAGTTGGGGCGGTTTTAGTATTTTGCGATGTTAAGTTAACGGTGATATTTGCATAACCCACATCACTACGTTGAACGGTAACTTCGCTACGTCCATTAGCATCAGTGGTTGTTTGGCTATCCGACAATTGGCTGCCATCGTTAGCCGTCCAGAATACGGGAATACCTGCGCCGAGTTGATTGCCGTTAGCATCTTCAAATTGGGCGCTGACAGTGACTTGATTACCGACGGTTTCAGTTGTTTTTGAAATCTGAATATCACCACGTACCTGAGCGCTTTGTGCGTTAGCAATCACGGTTAAAGGCATTTTTTGACCTAGAGTTAAACCATCAACAAGGACGGAAATGTCTGTATTACCTGCTTTGGTACTGTGTAATTTCGCACGATAGGTTCCTACAGGTGTTATCTCTGTGAAAGTCGGTGAGTTTTCTAAGCCCAAATCAGTTGAGTAATCTAGCGTGATTTTATTCGCCAAGTTACCCAGTCGGTTACCAATATCATCTTTTAGCGTAACGGTAATTTCAGTTTCACCTGTTGCTGCTGTTAATGATGGAGTGCTCAGAGCAACAGTGGAGGCGCTGCTAGAAACACTCCCTGCTAAAAACTCTATATTTTGAACGGTTTGTTTAGTATTTTGACCTAAAATGGCGGTTACGCTGCCTTTTCCTGCTTGTGCGCTAGTTAAAGTAATTTGGGCAATACCGTTATTATCTGTATGGCTAACGGGTTGTGATAGCTCACCAACATCACTACGCCAACCAATCGCAATACCCGCAGGTGCCAGATTATTGGCGGCATCTGTAATGGTTGCTTGTACGGTAATGCGGCTGATGCCATCAGCAGGAACCGTAGCATGACTGGTGATGTTAATATCCTTGATGAGCGCAGTGGCGCTGTCCGCGATTAAACCGAGGCTTTTCTGTTTGGAAACAGCACCATTTTTAGCAGTGATATCAATGGTATCAGCAAGGTTACCACTTACTTTAACTTGGTATTCACCTGTGTTAGCAAGCTCTTTTGAGTCCGTGAATGTAATGGCGTTGTTGTTACTATCCCAATCAATTCTTTGCCCTGTCACTGGGTTATTCCATTGGTCACGTAAGATCAACGTTGCTGTTGCTTGTTCACGGTTATTCGCCACAATAGTTTGTGGTTTAATTTCAAAGAAACTATTTAGTGGGTTTGCATCGCCTGCAATAAATTGAATTTTTTCCTGTGCTTCACGGCGGTTAAGCAGTTGTGCAGTGACCGTCGTTTCTCCTGCGATATAGCCCGATAGTTCAACGGTTACTTGCCCTCGATTATCAGTACGGGTTGTATTTACACTTAGCGTGTTGTTATCACTGAGCCAAGTTACTGGCGTTTCAACTAATGGGTTGTTCAGGTTATCGACGACGGTTGCTGTCAGTAATACTTTTTGGGCTTGTGGTCGAATTTGCACTTGGTTAGCTGATGATGCAATCGTCACTGTCGCGGTCGTATTATCAGCGACCGCTTTTACGGTGCTCGAAATCGGTTGTTGGTTGCCGTTCGCTAATACTGCTGCAACCATAATATTGTTGGCAGCTTGGGAGGTAGACAGCGTGGCGCGAACCAATCCATTGATATCTGTTTTAGAGAACGGCGTGATTACGGTGAGTTGGGCACCATTGTTCGTCTGTAATTGAACATCTACACCTTCAACAGGGTTGCCGTAGTTATCTTTCACGAAGACATAAACATCGGTTTTATCCACACCATTAGCCACAATAGTTGATTTCTTGACGTTTAACGATGTGATTTGAGCTTGGGCTTTATCGGCAACAAAATGAATTTCTTTGGCCATTTTCCCATCGCCATTTGTTGATGCTGTCACGATCACCATTTCAGCTTTTGTGCTGGTAATGGTAGTGGTCGTTTCCCCTTGGGCATTGGTTTTGGTTTTTGCTTGGCTAAATTTTACTTCTGATGCACTTAAGTTAGATAGCCAGTCGGTATCAACATTAGAAATAGGGTTGTTATTCGCATCCACAATTTTTGCTGTATAAGTGACGGTCATTTTGCCATCAGCGAGATACTGATTTTTAACTTCTGGTATGACTGAACTGACTTTCGCCGTCTGTATATTTGCCGTAAATACAACGGTTTTATCAAACGATTTTCCACCGACAGTCACCGTAATTTTTGCATCTCCTGCTTGCTTGCTGGTGATGGTGGTTTTTGCCACACCTTGGTTATCTGTCATCACTTTTTGGTCAGCCAGAGAACCGTTATTGGTTGCAAATTGAACTTCAACATGTGGAACAACGTTGCCATTAGCATCCGTCACGGTGATCGCAATTGGATTACCTGTTACACCATTCGCAACGGATGTCATTGAGCCAACAATGATATCTGTAGGTTTAATTGTTGCAGTGGTTGAATCCGGTAAAAACGTAAGGTTAATGTCTTGTGATGTTGCGTTAGGTGTTGCCGCCGTAATCAGGACATCACCTGAAACGGTACTGGTGACTTGAGTCGTAGCAAAACCATTGGCATCAGTGAAACTGCTGATTTCAGAGAAGCTAACCTCATTGCCATTCTTATTTGATGTCCAATTAACCACGGTATTTGGCAGCGGGTTATTATTGGCATCTACAATTTGTGTTTTGACTTCAAATGGCTTATTACCATTGGCAATTTGTGGAACGGTATTGGTTGTCGGTTTCACAACCTGTGGAGTGTTTTTATCTCCAACAAATGAAATAGTCTGTTTAACATCTTTGCCATCTACGGTAATCGTCACTGTAGCATCACCAGCTTTATCGCTGGAAATAGCGGTTTGTGCGACTCCTTGGCTGTTTGTGGTCACTTTGCTATCAGCTAATGCTCCTTTATCTGTAGCGAATGTAACCTCAACATTTGGAACTGGGTTGCCTTTTGCATCCGTCACAGTAATAGAAATGGTATTTGCCGAGTTGCTGTTCGCGACAGTGCTTGTCTGGGATACATGAATATCATTCGATTGCACCGCAGCTGTTGTGGTATCAGGTAAGAAATCCACTGTTACTTCTTGTGGTGTAGCATTCGGTGCTGTGGCGGTAATGATGATGTCCCCGGCCACGGTACTGGTGATCGTGGTGGTTGCTAGACCATTAGCATCGGTTGTGGTGGTTTGTTGCGCAAACTGAACATCATTGGCGTTTTTATTTGAGCTCCAGGTCACGACCGTATTTGGCAATGGGTTATTATGGGCATCGACTAATTTCGTGGTGATTTCAATTGGTTTTTTACCATCGGCGATTTGCGTTATCTGGCTGACGGTTGGTTTTGCGATTTGCGGTGTCGAGTTATCTCCCACAAATTGAACTTTATGTTGGATGTCTTTGCCATCCACTGTAATCGTCACATTCGCTTCACCCGCTTGCGTACTGGTGATCGCAGTTTGTGCAACCCCATTAGCATCCGTTTTTACGAGGGTATTGGCGAGAGTTCCTTTATCCGTTGCGAATTGTACATCGACATTTGGTAATGGGTTGCCAAATTGATCGGTAATGGTGATGGATACCAGATTGGGTTTTTTCCCGTCAGCAATCGAACCATTTTGAGTAATGTTAATATTTTGCGGCTTCAGCACCGAAGTGGTGGCATCCGGTATAAATGTCAGCGTGACGTCTTGTGGAGAGCCATTTGTTGGTGTTGCCGTGATCGTGACCTCACCAGCTTGTGTGCTGGCGATGAGAGTGGTGGCATAGCCGTTGTTATCGGTTGTGCTGCTCACAGGGGTGAATATCACTTTTTGCGGATCTTTGTTGGAGCTCCAAGTCACCACACTATTAATGATAGGGTTGCCATTTGCATCTTTCAGCTGTGTTTTGACTTCAATAGGCGAATTTCCGTTAGCTAATTGAGGTGTTTGCGTATTGGTCGTGGGCTTTGTAGCTTGAATTGTTGTCGTATCTGCAACAACGATCACTTTAATTTCAGGGAAGACAGCATTACGGGCTTTGGGAATCAATACAAAGCTTTCAGGCCTAGTGCCTGCGGTTAATGTCACTTCATATTGCCCAGCCGCTAAGCGGGTAAATGGGCTTATGGCGGTGTATTTGGCTGGTGGAGCTGCTTTTAGCCCTTTAGCTGGCATCGCTCTCTTCACTTTTCGAGTTGTGGCTCGCTCAAGCGTAATTTCTTTAGCTGCGAGATCAATGACATTTCCAGCTTTATCTTTAATGGATAACGACAGTTTTTGGCTGCTTTTACCGTTAGCGATTAAATCAATTCTACTGGATGAAACGACACTTTTTAGGGTATGAATCGCTGGTTGAGTAACAGAAAGACGGACAATAGCTTTGGAAGAGGTATTTCCTTTCTTATCGATGGCAATGGCAGTAATGGCGTAATTGTTCGCATTTTTGATATTTTTATAAGAAGGCAACACAAGGCTATATTGACCATTTTCATTGAGTATGTGTCCGCCTGCGGCAACCAGTGCTTGAGCATCCCATTTTATGTGACTTAACCCATATTTGCTGGTCACTGTGAAATGTAAAGGGATCTTTTCCCCTGCGTAGCCCGTGATAGAGTCCGTTATGTTTAAGTGGATGACGTCATTTTTTTTATAATCCAGAACGATATGGTTGTTACGACTGACGAAATCATAGCGATTGCCCATCAATGAACGAAATGCATTGACGGATTCCGGATCCAAATGTTGCTTCAAGCTTTTGCCAAATTGGTAGTTCAGTTGTAAACCAATTCGCGAATCTTTCTTGCTGGCTTTTCCTTGGCGATGTTCCGCATTGAATGTGATTAATGGAACCGGAGTATAGTTAAGACCGATATTGATGGAATACGGATCACGTTGTAAATTTTTGGTGCCGAATAGCGCAACATCATCACCATAATATTGTTCGTAAGTGAGCTTTCCACCAATATGTGGATAGGTAGGTAACCAACCCTCTGCGCGGAGATCCCATCCATTAGATGGTCTAGCTGAATGATCGGTTAATTCTCGGGCATTGCGCCAGCTGCTAAGACGATGGTAGCTGTTACCTGACAATTTTAAGAAGTCACGACGATATTCAACACCTAACCCTAAACGAGAATGACCACGTGAAATATCGTAGTCAAAGAAGGTATTTCCGCCAACCATTTGATTTTCACCATACCAGCGTGCCCCAAAGCCGAGGTTGGTTTCAATGCGCTGTTCTTGACGATGAAAACTACCTTGAGTAAAGAATAAACTTTCTTCGTTTTCATAAATTGGCAGCAGCAAATCAATTTGTGAATTTTTTAATGAAAATTTCTTATCCGCAACCAGCTTTATTTGTGAGCTACCAAAATGATTAAACCAATCTTGTAGATAGCTGCTTGCTGTGGTTGTGATTATCTCTTGGGCAAATGCTTTGGTTTTGTCATGATTAGGCTGCTTTGTAAAAAACTGGCCCGCTTTGGAAACAAACTGCGCCAGTTTAATTTCTTCTTCACTCGATGCTTCTGGCGGAATATAAACAGGTTTTTCGTTTTCCCATTCTAAAATTGGTAACGGCGACATAGGAATATCTAGCTCATCGCCGACTTTTAGGGTCTCGAAACTTTGAGAAAATGTTCTAAATTGATTAAGCTTACGTAATTGCTCCAAACTTATATTATATTTTTTGGCAATACTCTGAGTTGTTTCTCCCGCTTGTAGTGTATATGGCTGAGTTTCTCTTAAAGTAAGCGTATTTTTTTTGGGTAATAAAAACGTGCGTTGTTGATGGTTTTGCTCTGTAAATGCATTGGCTGCGACAGGTGCAAAAACTGATGCTAAAGGAAAACTAATTTGCGTTGCAATATTTATCCACGCAATAAATGTAGCATGATAAGGAATAAAATCCTTAGACTTGCGATTCATTAAGGAACTCCGAGAATAGAGGGTTAATTAAATTTCTTTGATGAGTATTCTAAAACTCCCTGAGTTCTAACTATCCTTAAGATTTGTGCCGTCATTAAAATGAATTGCCAATACTCAACATCATTCGATTTATATTTGAATGAAGTATATTTATTTTTTTGAGATCTATTTTTTGAATAATTTGGAAATTTTCTTCAAAGAAAAGCAATTCCAATAAATTCTAGTGATGACTAATTCTCTGTTGTGTCGATTTATGCATTTAGCAATTTTTCATTAGGCATTAAAGTATTTGAGTGCTGTGGTTACTGATGTTTTTTAATCTAATAAATCAAATAGAATTTACTTTTAAAGAAAATCTTTCAGATTTAGATTGATTTAATGAAGTAATTTGATTGCTCATCATCAGTAATTCACCTTTTTTTTCAACTCTCACGCTTAATCCAAAATAGTGACCTTGGGTTAATAGTGATTCCGGTAAATTAATGGAAAAATTAACCGTTCTCGCTGATTTTCTGGTTGTCATAGTATAATCATAATGACTTTTTTCAGAGTAACTGTTTCCATTTATTGGGGTAACCGAAACGGTAATTAACGCATCACTAGGAATATCGATAGATTGGCTGTAAACATCACCTTGAATATTAAATGTATTTCGATTTTGATTTATTGGGTTATTACAAGCAAATAGAAATAAACAACACGCTAAAATAAAAATTGAATGTAAAATAGATTTTGATATAGCAATTCTTGGCATGATTTTTCTTCTTTTATATGAATAATTTATTGATATGAACGATTAAATACTTTCTGAAAAAAACAGCGAACATACGCATACATGTTTTTCCGCTCATTAACTCTTGATAAAATTGGCATTTCTGATTTTTCGCCAGTATACAAGATACCAATTCTGGGCAGTGTCATGATAAGATTTTCATCTAACTCAACTTTCTTAAATGATTGTCGTAATTGTCTGACTAACTTGTAGTAACTGCTTTCAGTCACGATAGTTCCGCGCTTTTCCCAAATTTCATGCATCACCTCTCGCTTGCTATTCGTTTTTAATAACAACAGTTTTAAGAGGCAGGATTCATTTTCAGATAAATTCACAGTTCTTTTTCCACGAGATAGCGTTCTCTTCAGAGGGTCATAAACGACTTGACCACATAAAAGCACCATTGGCTCTATTTGATTGTATTCCATGTTATTCATAATATTTCCCACAGATATAGTTCCTGT
>NZ_JAERJY010000013.1:0-37277 GCF_018257375.1 Providencia sp. JGM181
CCAATATATTGATAACTCATTAATTTTTTCAGTATCTAGGTGTCTACACCTAAAAACATTCGCACAGATAGACTAAGATTCAGATAGTAGCCCTGACAAGCAATAACGATTAGCAGACAAATATAAAAATAGATATATCTATTTTTATTTCTTTTACCAATGGCTTATAGGTATCTATTCGGATATTTTCACCCTAAGACTACTCATAATCTGAGCACTTTAAACGTACTAATGTAGGAATTTTTGTGAATAACACACGTAATGCCATCAACCAACTTCCTTTTGTACTTCTAGTTATAATGACTCTTGGCATGTTCACGAATGACACCCAAGGAATTTTAAACATATCAACTGCATTGCTTTTTCTATTTACTGTATATATTGCAATTACAAAAAAAATTAACGTTCTCAGTGGACTCAGCCAACTCATTAGCGGTCGAAAATTTTTATTCCTTTTTTTAGCTTGGTGCTTATTTTGCGCGACCTTCTTTACATATTCAGGTTTTACCGCTGACGCACTCAAAGCGATATTTGATGATTGGCGTTATATTTTTGTTATTACTTTATTTTTGATTGTATTTCAAAATGATCAGAATAAATCCCAGAAAGTCATCACATATGCCTTAATTTCCACCCTAGCATTTATTCTTTTTATTACGCCTATTTTAAAAATTATAAAAGGTAGTGACATGCCAATGTATCTTCAACTGAGATATGGGTTTGCTCACTATATGACACTACTTTTCCCTTTTACATTTAGCGCTATATTCCTTTTTAAGAAGAAAATATTAAAAATTTCAATGCTATTCCTATCTGTTATGGCATTTTTATTTTTACTCTATACTGGCAGCCGAGGCGGGTTTCTTTCTGTTGTTATTGAATCTATTATTATTTTATTTTTACTTTCAAGTAACTATAAAAAATTTATATTAAGTTCTATTGGTTTCGCCACACTAGGCCTAACAATAATTGTAGTTTCTTACTTTACGATACCACAGGTTAAAAATAAGGTAGAGCAAACCGTATCTGCACAAAATATCACCTCTACAAGAGACAAGATTGTCCTTTCACGCCTTCCTATTTTTACTCAAACACTACAAAATCAACTTGTTGGTATTGGTTATGGCTCTGTCGCTTATGACCAGTTTTTGAAAGACAACGATGCCCCTCAATTTAAAGGTGGTATGGGATTCTCGAAAAATAGAAATGAAAGTTTCTATAACAATGATGAGCCTTTCTTTCTTAATATACTTTATAACATTGGCTTTATTGGATTAATTCTATTTAGCATTACGTTCTTTATTAATATTAGAGACCTTGTTAGAAGCATTCAAATCGAAAAAAATATTCTTAATATTGGTTTATTGGTATCATCTATTGGCTATTTTTTAGTCTACTGCCTATTTGAATTTATCTTCTTAGATATCTTTATTTTGTACAACATACTCACTGCGATCTTGATAAATAACGTTTTGGTGAAAAAATGACACAAAAAAGCCATCAATACTGATGGCTTTTTTAATGCAACATCTAATGGGACGCTTTTTTCATTAAGTATTGAATTGTCGTCATGATAAACTGAAGATATTTACCATTTTTTCTTAGATGAGATTTCTTACGAGACAACTGTTTATAGCCTTCTGGCTTTAATAACGGTATATCTTTCCAAGGTGAATTCTTGCGGGCACGCTCTAAATAATCGTATTCTTCATAGAAATTTGCCCACTCATGGAAAGGCTTGGTTAGCCCCACAAAATGAATAAAAACCACACTATCAGGGATCTTAGTCAGATGCCCTTTACTCGTAATATACCAATCAAGAGAAAACATATAATTATAGTTTTCACTAATATTGACTAACTTATCGTTGAGTAAAACGTTTAATGCATCTTGGTCCGGATGTGAGAAATCATTTTTTTCAACTAACTCAATAACTTTATTTGGAATATCGCTCTCAGCCAGATACTTGAGAGACATATATAAAAAACCTGAATTAAAATACTTGCTCATATCGATCGATAAACGCTGTTTTTCACTACAGAATTTATCTTTCACTGCATAAACAAAGGTATTTTCATCAAATTGTAAAGTCTTTAACTCTGCCATATTGCCTTTACAAATGATGTCAGCATCAAGATATAACAAGTTATCAATGGTATCCGAGAGATATGAAATAATGAGCAATCTAAAATAGATTGCATGGCTCCACGCTTTAGATGGAAGCGGCAGCTGCTTAAATTTTTCGTTATCAATAAAGTAAATAGTTAACTTATGTGGAGTATTTTCGACTAATCCACGGAATAGTTTTTCATCAGGCAAATTATCGACAAAAAGGTGAAAATGGAAATTTGTTTCTTGATTATTGAGAAGAACCGATGCAATTGACGTACCGACACCGTATAAAAACTTCTCATCAACACCATAGCCAATGTGAAAATAACTATCTTCACTGTTTTGATTATCGTTTATTTTTATCAATGATTTAATCATATCATTGTTTATCATGTCGTTACCTTTTACCTAATCAATCACAATGTTTGAATAACTGTCTATGATGCTAATATTGAGTATCTTTTATAAACGATATTTTAAACTTCTTTGGCGAATTTTTTCTGCTCTTTGCTCAGAGATTCGCACTAATCGTTGCTCTTTCTTCAAAATCTCACGCAACGGCATTTCAAAATAAACCTTCATAAACCGGAAAATATCTCGTTGAGTTAAGCCGATTTCTAGTGACGAAAAGTATAAACCAATTAAATCCTTATTTCGCCAGCGGGTAGGAACTGACGACCGTAGCTGTGCGCGATGCAAATCGATGACTGAAATTTTTAAATCTTGCAGATTTTCTGTGAACGGTAGATGCAGTAAGAAATGGCAAATATAACAGTCGCGATGGTTAATTCCGATGCGATGCATCTTACGTACCATCTCGGCAACTCGCTGGATCAACATTTGCTTAATTCTAAATTTAGGCGGTTGAGTTGCCCAATTAGCGCAGTAATCTTCTAAACTCACTGTTGGAGTGAGGTCTTCAGTAATAATAAATGAATGACGTCGAAGTGGGTTCCACCCTTTTTGCCCGAAAGCACGCCCGTTCATGGTATCAACGCCAGCTTCAGTCAATCGATGAATTGCATTCCATTCACGATCTGCACCTAAGACAGGTAAACGGAATGAAAATAAATTCTTCAAAACCTCTTTTAGCGTCGTGCCATAGTGAATCTTAATAAAATAGCTTTTATCATCAACCTGGAAACGCAATGTTCTGCGCGTTTCCAATGCACGGAAAACTTCGCCATCCAGTTTATCTGTTTCAACAAATGGGTCTTTACCTTTCCATAATTCGTTAAAAGGCGCTTTTAACTCAACCATTAGAGCATCCTAAAATAATATCGGCCGCTTTTTCCGGTAAACTATACAGATCTTCTGTATCCGCATAGTATTTCGCATTGTTTATCCACTGAGCTCGTTTCTGTGGATCTTGCAGACTATCGCATAGAGCCTGATTTAAAACCGTCTGTTCAAACGGCTCATTGACCACCACGCCACACTGTGCTTTGTCAATAAAGGACGCATAACCACACACTTCAGTGACTATAATTGGCAATCCAGCAACAATCGCTTCAAGCAGGACAATCCCAGCCGCTTCTTGATAAGCCGGATGCATCAAAATATCCGCAGCAGCCATTAGCTCCGCAATGTCATTGCGTCCGCTAAAAAATGAAACTTGTTTAGCGATTCCCAAAGTTTCCGCTAATCGTTGATATTTAGCGGGTTTGTCTTGCCCTACCACCATCAAAAGTGTGTTATTTCTGATGTTTTCAGGCAGTGCAGCCATCGCCTTGAGCGTTCTATCAACGCCCTTGCGTTTAAAATCAGACCCAACTTGAAGCAGTAAAAATGCAGACTCCGGAATTTGATTCTTTTCTCGATAGATATGCTTAGCATCCGCAATCTGTTGGTCATATTTTCGGTCAACGGCGATACCCGGAGGCAGCATGTGAAAACGGTTATTTTCCGTTCCATAGTGCTTTTCAAAATGGGCAATTTGATGAGGAGTGAGCATCATTAGCTGCGTTGCCTTTCCTTTCTGGAAGACGGCTTTTTCAAAAGCAGCATAATGTTTATAGCGTGGGGTCAGCTTATAGAAAAAGCCTTTTTCTTCAGCCACTTTTTGCGCATAACAAACATCCGCAGCAAAATATACATCCAGCTCCGGCATTTTATTAAAACCAACAATTCTATCTACAGGATGTTGCTTCAGATGTGCCATTACCCATTCACAATATTGGGCATTTCGTCCATGGTTAGTGCCTGAACTAGTAGGAACAATAATAATTTCAAACTGTTCTGGGCGTTCACCTTCCCATGACTGGGTATAAACGCGAATCTGATGTCCACGAGCTTGGCAAGCCATCGCGATACGTAAAAAGTCGCGTTGTAGCCCGCCAAATGGAAAATATTTATACAGACAAAATGCCAATACCATCTTAGTACCTTCCCATCATTGAGCGCATATTCATCGGTAGCATTTGCTCCGTTGCTTCAATCACATCACTCGCAGGGATCACGGAGAGATATTTTTTATTGCGGTCTAGTTCATCTCTAGGTGGCATATTTTCATAGTCCCCCGCCCAGAATTTCACCACATTATCGCTCCATGGACGCCAGAAAATATGGTTTGTGGCACCAAATAAGCAAACAATGGGAGTTTTAACCGCGGCAGCAATATGCATTGGTGCAGAATCGACACCAATAAAAAGAGCAGCGTGTGCAATTAATGCGCCTAATTCAGGGAAGGATGTTTTTCCTGCAAGCTCAGTCGTTGGCTTGGTTTGGCAATTCTCCGCAATTTCATTCACACACGCTAAATCTTCTTTGCTTGGGCCTGACGTTAATACCACTTGATAGCCACGAGACTGCAATGCATCAATGACGGCTGAGAATTTTTCATTATCCCAACATTTAAAAATTTGTCGGGCGGTTGGCTGGATCACGACATAGCTACTGTGAACGCCAAGATCTAACAGTCTTTGATCAATTTTTTTCCAATCATCTTCCGCATAAGACATGGTTAGGTCTGTTTTAAGTTCTTGGATCCCTAACGGTTTTAATACAGAAAGATTATTTAAAACAACATGCTCCCCTTCAGGGGGAGTGAGATGCGTAAAGCTATTTCGCCAAAATTTCGAATCACGATGACCGAAATCGTGCGAAATCTTAGTTTCTGCGGGAATGGCGCGAACGAGTAACGAAACCATCCACTGGTCGGCAAGGTTAACCACCAAATCGTACTGATTACGACGTAATTTAAACAGTAGACTTAAAAAGTTGCAGGCTTTGCTCAAACCACCGCTTTTCTTACCTTTCATACCATATAGTGTATGGATCTCTTGGTTTTCCGACAAAATGGGAATGGTGTCCTGATAAAGCAAAACATCAATCTGGGCATCAGGATAATTTTGCTTCAATGAGCTGATAACAGGCGTCGTCAGTAGCATGTCACCATGAAACCGCATCTTGATTACAAGAATTTTTTTATACTGTTTTTTCACCAGGAGCTCTTAATCAGGTCTAGTAGATAAATTGATATGGATATTTGACAATAAAATGCGTTATTAATTCCATGAATACTGAACATGTTACTACGTTCAGATTAATGGTTATAGTTTTTAATCAATATCCCTATGGATAGCCACTTTATGGCTAATTTTTGACATAAAAAAACCCAGCCTAAGCTGGGTTCTTCGTACGCAGAAAGCAAAATTATTTGATTTTTGCTTCTTTGTAGATCACATGCTTACGAACAACTGGATCGAATTTTTTCAGTTCCAGTTTTTCTGGCATTGTGCGCTTGTTCTTCGTAGTGGTATAGAAGTGACCTGTACCTTCAGAAGAAACCAGCTTGATTTTCTCGCGAATACCTTTAGCCATTTTTTAGCTCCTTAGTACTTCTCACCGCGGGTACGCAGTTCAGCAAGAACAGCATCAATACCCTTTTTATCGATAACACGCATACCTTTAGCAGATACACGCAGTGTTACGAAACGTTTCTCAGACTCAACCCAGAAACGGTGAGAGTGCAGGTTTGGCAAAAAACGACGTTTGGTCGCGTTTAATGCGTGTGAACGGTTGTTACCGCTCATTGGACGCTTGCCGGTAACTTGGCAGACTCGTGACATGTCTATTCTCCAAAAATCTAATCAGCTCGAGCTTTTTTGTTCTGGGCTTGACTGCCTCGTCAGGCTTAGGAGCCCATCTCAGCAAACTTTTAAGTGATCAACAAAATATCTTTATCTTAGCAAAAAAATTTACTGAGATAGGCTCTTCTCGTCAAACCCGAGATCCTTAAAGGTGGCGTAGTATACGCTTTCAATCGTTTTCACTCAAGCCCAACACAGCAAAAGTTGTCATTTTTTAGTCAAAAAAATGATTTTACAGCCATCCACGCTCTGCAAATGAGGTGCAAGATTTGTGTCCAACCACAAAATGATCAAGTAATTTAATCCCCATCATGTCACAAGCACTCTGAATTTTCTCAGTAACGTACTTATCTGCCATGCTTGGCTCAGGGTTTCCTGATGGGTGATTATGAGCAAGCACTATCGCTCTGGCATTCATTTTCATGGCAAACCGGATAATTTCTCTTGGATGCACTTCAACGCGATTGATAGTGCCTTTAAACATCTCTTCCTGGCAAATCACCTGATGCTGGTTATTCAAAAATAGCACCATGAAAACCTCTCGCTCCTGCCCTGAAAACAATTCAAGCAACCTCGATTTCAATGTATTGGGGTTATCCATGATGTCATCACAAAGCACTTGCGCAGAAAAACAACGCCTTGCGAGTTCGCTAGCGGCTTGCAACTGACTTAATTTACAAGCCCCCAAGCCTTTGCATTCAATCAGCTTTGCGTAGTCAGCTTGCACTAATAGATAGAGTGAACCAAACTCATGAAGTAAACGCTGAGCAAGTTGTAAAACGGGTTCACCTCGTGTTCCTGTACGTAAGAAAATAGCTAATAACTCTGCATCAGATAATGATGCAGCTCCATATGCCAACATTTTTTCTCGTGGTAAAAGCTCCATGTATTCGTGCATCGACTCATCCTCTTTCACGTCGTTGCCCTCTTTGTAGTCAACCAACATACACAGGGCAACCATATAAACTAGCCTTTGCGTAGCGCTTCGCAAAAATAGCATCGGGATACAAAATCGGCTCTCTCACCAAGCTCATTGATATGGTAAGATGCCCCCCATGTTGACCAAATCGGACAGAGACCATGACTCAACAAACTTCAGTTAACTCATTATTAGGTAAGCGAATTGTTCTTGGTATCAGTGGTGGAATAGCCGCTTATAAAATCCCTGAACTCACTCGCCGACTGCGTGATGAAGGGGCATCTGTACGTGTTGTCATGACACCTGCGGCAAAAGCGTTCATTACACCTCTTACTTTGCAAGCCGTTTCCGGTTATCCGGTCGCTGATGATTTGCTAGACCCTGCCGCTGAGGCCGCAATGGGTCACATTGAATTGGCAAAATGGGCTGATATAATTATTTTAGCGCCAGCTACTGCCGATTTAATCGCACGATTAAGCGCTGGCATGGCGAATGATTTACTTACGACCGTTTGTCTTGCATCTGCGGCGCCTATTGCCGTCGTGCCTGCGATGAATCAACAAATGTATCGCGCTGCAGCAACACAGGATAATTTAATCAGACTGCAACAACGCCAGTGTATGATTTGGGGTCCTGATGAAGGCAGCCAAGCATGTGGTGATGTGGGGCCAGGGCGTATGATTGACCCATTAGCTATCGTGAAATTGGCTGGTCAGCACTTTCAATCATGTTTAGGTCAGCAATCACGTTCAGACCTACAGGGGATTTCAATCATGGTTACGGCAGGTCCAACCCGTGAAGATTTGGATCCTGTACGCTTTATCAGTAATCATAGTTCTGGAAAAATGGGTTTTGCCATCGCGCAAGCTGCCAGTGAACGCGGAGCGAAGGTCACTCTAGTAGCAGGTCCTGTTAATCTGGCAACACCGAATGGTGTAAACCGCATTAACGTGACGAGCGCCCTTGAGATGTATGAACAAGTACACCAGTCTATTACTGAGCAAGATATTTTTATCGGCTGTGCTGCGGTTGCAGATTACCGAGCTAAAACCGTCGCTGAGAATAAAATTAAGAAACAAGGGAATGAAGTTTCCATTACCCTTGTACAAAACCCTGACATTGTGGCAAGTGTAGGAAAACTTACGCAAAATCGCCCTTATGTAGTCGGTTTCGCGGCAGAGACCCAAAATGTCGAAGAATATGCACGACAAAAGCGCCAACAAAAGCGACTTGATTTAATTTGTGCGAATGACGTTTCCTTAGCGGATAATGGCTTTAATAGTGATAACAATGCACTACATCTATTTGATGCCCACGGTGATGTTCGATTACCACACAGTAGTAAAATTGAATTAAGCCACCATTTACTTGACGAGATACTCCAACGTTATGAAAAAGATCGATCTGAAAATTCTTGATGCCCGTATTGGGAACGAGTTTCCACTGCCAACTTACGCAACCACTGGCTCTGCGGGTTTAGATTTACGTGCATGTATTGATGCACCTATCGATTTAGCACCGGGTCAAACTGAATTGATCCCAACGGGTCTAGCTATCCATATTGCAGACGAGCAACTTGCCGCAGTAATTCTGCCACGTTCAGGTTTAGGTCATAAGCATGGTGTAGTACTGGGTAACTTAGTTGGTTTAATCGATTCAGACTACCAAGGTCAACTGATGGTGTCAGTATGGAACCGTAGCGACAAAGCATTCACCGTTGAACCGGGTGAACGTATGGCACAAATGGTCTTTGTTCCTGTTGTTCAGGCGCAATTCAATATTGTGGATGACTTTGACGCGACTGAACGAGGTGAAGGTGGTTTCGGTCATTCTGGTCGCCAATAATGGGCCGACAATAAGTCGAACCTATTCACGTTGAAATACCGAATATAGGCGCCCTACAAGCGTCTATATTTATGAATAAAAACAATCAGTACGGTATTTTTGCACCTCGTGAATGGATTAGATTTGATTATAATCTCTACATATTTTAAACCTGTTTTATTCTGAGTGTGACTTTACTCAGAGCGAAATTTTGGATAGTTTGTCTTGCTGTTTTAGCAGGGGTCTTATCAGACATGGCAGAGAATACAATACAAAAACGTAACAGACGTGATGAGATTTTGCAGGCTCTTGCGTTAATGTTAGAAAGTAGCGATGGCAGCCAGCGTATTACAACGGCAAAACTCGCTGCAACAGTTGGTGTTTCAGAAGCTGCGCTATATCGTCATTTTCCAAGCAAAATGAAGATGTTCGACAGCTTAATTGAATTTATTGAAGATTCACTTGTTTCCCGCATCAACCTGATTTTAACGGACGAAAAAGATACACTTGTCCGAATTAAACTGGTTTTAGCGCTAATTTTAGGTTTCTCAGAGAAAAACCCTGGATTAACGCGTATAATGACGGGTCATGCGCTAATGTTCGAGCAAGATAGGCTGCAAGGGCGCATTAACCAATTATTCGAACGTATCGAATCACAGCTGCGACAAGTATTAAAAGAGAAAAAAATTCGTGATGGACAAGGCTTTATCCATGACGAATCACTATTAGCTTCTCAACTATTAGCCTTCTGTGAAGGTATGCTGTCCCGCTTCGTACGTTCTGAGTTTCGTTACCGTCCAACGGTAGAGTTCGAAGCTCGCTGGCCTTTAATTTTGGCTCAGTTACAATAACCGCTTATTTATACTACTCACCCCGCCCATTATTGGGCGAGGGCTTTTTTTCAATTAAATACCATACTGCTCACGATACGCTTTCATCGCAGCAAGATGCTGTTGCATATCTTCTTTTTCTGCTAAATACGTAATTAAATCGCTCATTGTGATGATCGAATACACTTTGCATCCGTAATCACGTTCCACTTCCTGTACTGCAGAAATTTCACTTTTCCCTTTTTCTTGGCGGTCTAAACACAGCAACACGCCACTCAACGTTGCTTTTTGCTGTTTGATGATTTCCATCGACTCACGAATTGCCGTACCTGCCGTAATCACATCATCGACAACCACAACACGTCCTTGTAGCGGGCTACCCACTAATGTGCCGCCTTCCCCGTGATCTTTCGCTTCTTTACGATTAAAGCAGTATGGCATATCGATATCGTGATGTTCTGCCAATGCGACTGCAGTTGTGGTCGCAATCGGAATACCTTTATAGGCTGGACCAAAAATTACATCACACTCAATCGCACTTTCTTTTAACGCTTGTGCATAAAAACGACCGACAAGAGCCAAGTCACGCCCTGTATTAAACAGCCCCGCATTAAAGAAATAGGGACTCTTACGACCTGATTTCAGCGTAAACTCACCAAATTTCAGTACCTGTTTTTTCATGGCAAGTTCAATAAAATCGCGCTGATAGGCTTTCATTGGTCATTCTCCTCATTAATTAGTATTGGTCTTTTTTTGAAACGACTTTTGCGGTTTATCTTTATCAGTAAACAACTTCATCAATAAACTGCGGGCATAAAAAAGGCGACTTTTCAGCCGCCTATTTAATAATAAATTTATTTCAGCGCTTCTCGCTGAGCTTCGAAAATGGTGTCTAGCCCCGTTTTCGCTAATGCTAGAAGAGCCAACAGCTCTTCATGGCTGAATGGTTCACCTTCTGCGGTACCTTGTACCTCAATCATTCGACCATCATCCATCATCACGACGTTCATATCCGTTTCTGCAGCAGAATCTTCAACATACTCAAGATCACACAGCGCTTCTTGGTTAACGATACCGACAGATACCGCTGCAACCA
This sequence comes from Providencia sp. JGM181, assembly GCF_018257375.1. Taxonomy (NCBI): domain Bacteria; kingdom Pseudomonadati; phylum Pseudomonadota; class Gammaproteobacteria; order Enterobacterales; family Morganellaceae; genus Providencia; species Providencia sp. JGM181. The sequence goes on from NZ_JAERJY010000013.1 coordinate 10,873, forward strand.
TGGATTTCAGAGGGCTTTTCGCTAATTTACCTTGAGCAACCATGTTGTTCAGTGCATCAACCAAGGCAACACACGCGCCTGAAATCGCCGCAGTACGTGTACCGCCATCCGCTTGGATAACATCGCAGTCCAACGTAATGGTGTGTTCGCCAAGTTTTTTCAGGTCAACCGCAGCACGTAATGAACGCGCAATCAGTCGTTGAATTTCCATAGTACGACCGGTTTGTTTCCCTTTTGCCGCTTCACGTTGGTTACGGGAGTTTGTTGCGCGAGGTAACATACCATATTCTGCGGTTACCCAACCTTGCCCCTGACCTTTTAAGAAACGAGGAACACCCTCTTCAACAGTCGCGTTACATAACACCTTAGTGTCGCCAAACTCAATAAGAACAGAGCCTTCCGCATGCTTTGTATAATTGCGCGTAATTTTTATTGGGCGCATCTGGTCTGCTAATCTACCTGCTGGGCGCATGGTGTTATCTCCGTTATCAACTCAAATTGGCACGTATTATACGTTGTTAATCGGATAATGCCTATCCTGTCATCCGTCATAGCGCTATAATCCTGTTATCTTAATGAATGATAGGAACGAATTATGATCCGTAGTATGACTGCTTTTGCCCGCCGTGATATCAAGGGTGAATGGGGGAATGCGGCTTGGGAGCTGCGTTCCGTAAACCAGCGTTATTTAGAAACCTATATCCGTTTACCTGAGCAATTTCGCAGCTTAGAGCCAGTTATCCGTGAACGCCTTCGTTCCCGTCTAACCCGTGGTAAAGTCGAATGTAACCTACGTTTTGACTTAGATGGTGCTCACCGTGGTGAGTTACTGCTCAATGAAGATTTAGCTCGCCAGCTGATTAGCGCAGCAAACTGGGTAAAAAATTACAGCCACGAAGGTGAGATTAATCCGTTAGAAATCTTACGCTGGCCGGGTGTGATGTCCGCTGGTGAACAAGATTTAGACGCAATTAGTGAACAGCTAATGGCAGGCTTAGATGAAACCATCGATGCCTTTATCCAAAGCCGTGAAGCAGAAGGTGCAGCGCTGCATAGCCTTATCGAGCAACGTCTGGATGGTGTTTTGGTTGAAGTTGCCAAAGTTCGCCAACATATGCCTGAAATCCTGCAATGGCAACGTGACCGCCTGCAAAGCAAGTTAGACGACGCGCAAATCCAAGTAGATAGTAATCGCTTAGAGCAAGAGCTTATTTTGCTGGCTCAGCGTGTTGATGTCGCCGAAGAGTTAGACAGACTGGAAGCTCACGTCAAAGAGACGCGCAATATTCTGAAGAAAAAAGAAGCCAGCGGTCGCCGTCTTGATTTCATGATGCAAGAGTTTAACCGTGAATCAAACACCCTTGCCTCTAAGTCTATTAATAGTGAAGTGACTAACTCTGCTGTTGAACTTAAAGTGCTGATCGAGCAAATGCGCGAACAGATTCAAAACATCGAATAAGGTATTTTGAGTCTCTTTGAGCTTACTTAATATTACCAAGCCCCTGTAAAATTGAAGTGACCCCCAATAGTTCGACAACCAATTACTGGGGGTCTTTTTATGTCAAAGTACAGTCACCGCTTTAGCTAAAGGTGAGCCATGCAAAAGCACAGATGGTAATGCCCTCTACTTCGTCGCAACATTAAAATCGCGTCTGAGCTGTGTTTTCAAATCACTTATGTCCCTGACAACTGCTCCCAGACTTTACGATAGTCGTCTCCGGACATCGATGCCCCCTCAGGACGAAGCCTTGACCAATCATCAGAGCTCAATGCACTGATATAACCAGTTGCAAGAGATGGAGCAGACGCAGTATCAGTATCTCGATGCTGTAGCTTAAAGTCTGCCCCCAAGCTTTCAGCGATACTGCGAGGAACTGAGTTCATCCGCATCAGAACACCTTCTTCCGATCTGACACCGTGATAAAGCATCGCAGGAAGATTATTCAAGGTTCGTAACTCTTCAGCTGACAGGTTGTCAAAATCAATGCCCGCTGTTGGCATCTTACTTAGAGCAGATAAGCCCCAAGCACCATTGTTCGCTAAGTCCCTATATACTGCTTTACACGCTTTAGATAGGTTGTTCGTTAGATCGCCCTCATCAAAGAAACGGTTAGCAATATCTTCAAGGGAAGATCCATCAACCCAAGCACGAGTAATATCAGCTAGCCGCTGATGCCCTATACCGTCTCCACCAAGTTCAGTAAGACTCTTCTGAAGTTGTGGTACACGCATCATCACACCCATCAGGTCAGGTAAGGCTGAACGCCCTGCATCGCTTCCAAAAAGGCTACTTGGCTGCCAGTCCTCTGTGGTTAACTTGTTCTCAAGTCTATTGAGTTCCAATAAGGCCGTCCTCACCCCCTCCGGTGAAAAGCCAGTTGAATCTGCCAAGGCTGCGTTCTCTGGGTGCTCAGCGATCTGTCTAACATAACCTTTTGTCGCTTCGAGTAAAGCATCTGCCTGTTGCTGAGAATGTGTATCTGGTTTGGCACGTAACGAGCTAAACCCATAAGTATTCCGTAAAAGTTGCTCAGCCTCAGCAATAACCTCATCAAGATTTCGCTTCTCGTTCCATAAATGTGCAATATAACTACGAAAATCAGCCCACTGCTCTTGGTGAATTACAGCCGAAAGATCACTCAGCCCACCAACAGAGTCTATCTCTTCAAGCATGCTTACTAGGCGAGATAGAAGGTCACCAGTAGCATCACTAACAAACTGTCTGATTTCATTAGGATTAGTTCCTGCTGCAATACCAACTACTCCCACACTATCATGTCCAATCCGTCCAGCTCGGCCTGCTAGATTCCAGAACTCTCGGTGTGACATTTTTATCCCATAAGGGTATTTAGGACTCGCCAGAAATACGGATGAAACTGGGAAGTTCAAGCCTTGTGCAATCGTTGTAGTAGCGCACATAATCTTGATATGCCCCTCTTCCGTAAGCCATTCGATGAGAGCTAATGCTTCAGCTGGCAAACCAGCATGATGTACTACAACACCTTTTTCTAGCATTCCAATGAGCTCAAAATCGTGACTAATTTCTGTCCTCAAGAAGCGCTGTACCAACGCAACCTCTTCGGGAACTCTATCCAAAGGTTCAAGCTCATTAGCTATTAGGCGAGCGATACTCCATACATCCGGTATCTTTTGTGCAACTGCGATACTTGTTCCTCGCTTAGAGAACACTTTCGCCATTGCTGCTGCCTGCTTTGACAAAGATTGAGCAGAGCTATAATTCAAACTACGAATTGGTCTTATTCCATCCACATCTTGCTTACCACACAGGTGGATTGTTCGTTGAGTTGTTGTTAGCGTTTCAAAGGTTAGCTTCCAATTACCACGACCTTCTGCTTGCTCAGAATCGAATAGGCCAACAATCCTCTCGTTTGGCTGCCATGCAGATGTACTAAGACTAATGCTCTTGCCTCTTCCGGAACCAAGCCATTGTGCTAATTCATTCGCATTCGGAACAAATGGCATAAGCAATAAAAAGTTGGCTCGTGAAGCTTCCTGCTTAATTGTCGCCAGCAATAGTTCAATACGCAGGCCACGCTCGTTATCTTCTATGTTATGCGCCTCGTCCATTACTAATAACGCCAATGGACGCTGAATCTTCTTATTCCGCATAACAAGCTGCAATTTCTCCGGCGTTGCAACTAGCACTTGAAAGGCTTCTTGCTCACCTAAAAGAGCATTTTCAAATGCATCAACTTCAATCGCACCAGTAAGTTGTTCAACCTTTATGCCAAGTGCTCCAAAGTCTGAACGCAATCTTCTAGTTATCTGTGAGACAAGCGCTCTAGTAGGCGCCACATATGCAATCCAGCCACCTTCATCAGCAAACTGGTTGAGCGCTTGAAGCATTCTAAACTGTGCCAATTGCGTTTTACCGCCAGATGTAGGCATGTCTATCACAACAGCCCGACTAGCTGGATCAAGTAGGTTTTGCTCTTGCAACGCGGCTCTTTGAGGGGGTAATAACTCAAACATGCTCTTGTGCCGAGTTACATGATCAACAAATCGAGTTACTCTAGAGTTAACGCTATGCGCTACCCACCAAACTGAACCTTCAACCATTTTTCGGCTAGCCACATGCAGCCAACGCAGCAACATTTCTAGTTTTGTATCACAAGATAATTGGGCAGCTTTAATCGCAGCCTCAAAGTGCTGATCAAGTTCTGACTCGATCGCTAAAGGCTCACCTTGGAGCATGTATGTTGAAAGGCGCTCTGTCGCTTTCGCCCAGTGATACAGAGAAACCAAGCGAATAGCTTCACTTTGTCTTGCTGCACCTTGAGCCTGATCCAAGAAGACTCTTTCATGGAGAGCTTGATCATGTCGAAGGCCGACAATGATTTCTGCAATTTGATCTAAATCGTCCCAAGACCGTTTGCGAAGTAAGCGAACCCAAGCATCAAATAAACGGAAAACAACACGTTTGTTCCAGGCCGCATCCGCAACAGAAGGAACCTGAATATCTTGTTCGTGTTCTTCAAACCAGCGTCTTAAATCTGTCCAGCGATCACCTGCATAAGCTAACCCTGCCATGTGCAGTACATGGAAAACTCGCTGATCTACATCTTCTGGTATTGGCAGGACTCTCATCAGCCCAAAAGCTTTATTCGCGCCAGCTATAGCGAAATTTTTTGTTTGTTGCTCAGCAGACGAAGGGCTCAGTAATGTTGTAATACCTTCAATGGCTGCCAGTTCATAAGCTGAAGCAACTTGCTCTATCGATGCATAATCAACTTCGATATTCGCACCAGTAAACAAACTACCTAACGCACTATTTACTAAACTATCTTTTGCTGCATCAAAAGCGCTATCGCGAGTCGCAGAATCAATTGCTTGCACAGCCCAATGATTATCGACTGATTGCAGTTGCTCAAATGATAAGGTCATGCTTCTCCCTCACCATTCATTGCTGATTGCGCACGCACTGGTAAGTTTATGATTTCACCAGCCGGAATATGAACTGCATGGAACTCAATATCTGTTGCTTCTGGGCAATTAACTGCAAGGGCACGAGCTTTTCCACGGATGTCTGCATCTCTGGGGGGAGTATCACGCACCAATACACCATACACTGCGATATCGGTTCCGCCTGATCTAAAATATCGGGTTGCTGCACTCTTATACTTACTAAGCCAAGGTTTACCCAAAGCATGTCGCCCAAGGTACTTGACCAATTCATTCTTAACTGACTTATTGTCACGTAAACCAAAGAGCTGATTCCCTAGACTCGTCATAACACTTGGTGGCGAATTCTGATCGTAAGATGTTTTAACTTCACCAAAGCTAAACCTGTAAGGCAGTTCCTGATCATCAAGCAGTTGAAGCCCTGTCAGGTCGCAACCAGCAGGACTTGCATTAGAGTTTTTTAGGTCACGAGATGTCGGCCACGGATATTCGCATCTGCCACGCTCTGCGACAAATGCTTCCGCGATAGCCTCACCAATCAGCCAATCTTCAAACTCACACTCTTCAGCAAGCACTTCGGTCAATTCGCCCAACTCAAATTCTGTGGTTACAAGACCAGCTAACAAATCTGTGAGCTCCGCTTGCCCTGTGGCATCCTGCAAAATCATTTTCACTGGCCCAGACAAAATCTGGTCAAGCTGTTGATTTGTGTAGGATAGTCCATGAGCAGTTACCGATGGTAAACTGACATCGTATTCTAAGGTTGGAGCAGGCATTGTCATTAGAGAAAACTCCACACAAAAAAAATGAGTAGATTGTTTATATTCAAAAGCCTAATCCTTTATTTTTAGCTTTCTAAGTTTGCTAGGGCTTAATTCTAAGTTAGCCTACTAACCCCAAAATGCGCTGTCACTTCAGCTTTAGTCATATTCGAATCTAACAACATAGCAGGTACTTTTTTAACTTCAGAGCTCTAAGTTTTGCTTTGCATCCACCTTATCTGCCTCCAGCACGAGCTGCACTTAACCCTAACTTGGTTCGCTTTGAAATCAGCCGTCGCTCGAATTGGGCGATAGCACCAATCATATAAAACGCAAGCTCACTTGTTGCCATTATTATATCGATATTCTCTGTCAGAGAAATGATGTTAACTCCACGTTGGTTAGAAGTCATCTAACTGTTCTATCTCTATCACATCGTTGAAACTACACCCAAGATGATCTAGGAACTGTACAATAACGACATCACCATCTCACAGAGCATTTACATCTCTGGTCGCTGTTTTGATTTGTCAGCCATACTCTCTTGATAGATACGTTCGCAATTCGTTGCATTCAGGGCATCCATCTAAGGTGTTATATCTAGCTCCCCCCTGTGCAAGCCCTTGCTCAGCCAATACGCATCCTTCCTTCACGTAAAATAAATCCACATTAATTTTCAGCTAAAAAGCTTACGGGATTATTTACGGAAACCCAAGAACAAAAAGCACAAATTTTGTATCAGGCCGGGATACAAACAAAACGGTTGCTTTATTTACGCTCATTTTGCGAAGAGGAGTGGTACTATTGTTGCTTCCACAAGCGATACCATACCTTCGCCAATGAAGTATTCTGAAATACTATAGCGCCGCGGCTCAGCCTATCTAGAAGGATTATCATTAACAATGATTATTGAAGCAGAATACTTAACGTCCTTCATAGAGGGGATTCTCCTGAGTTGATAACAAGGCCAATGGAGATCAAGATACATACCTATTTATCTGATTTTATAAAGGGTTTAGGACACTTATCGGGTGGCGGTCTCGTATTGGGTCGTTCGATGGTCTGAAGCTTAGCAGGTACCAGTCTGTATATCCCCGTATTATAAAAAGAGCTAAAGAAGCATGTTTACACAGTAGACATAGAATTGATGACCATTTCGAGGATGTTCTCGATATGGCTAGCATTGGCTCAGGGGATCAAAAATATCATTCTGTCACGCTATGCTTGCTACCTCTATATAGCTTCTAACCATTTTGTTGAGACTAACAAAAATGGGTCAAAACAAACATGCGGAGGCTTATCATCAGTTTCAAGAAATATTGTCCATATAAAAACATAAAAGCCCCGACACAAGGCGGGGCGTTCACAATATTCAAAAGACCTTTCTTTAAACCATCAACCCGCTTTTGCCATTTCCAATGGTTTCTCACGTTGGTGCTTATAATGGAAAGAGAAGTAGAAGATCACGGCCAATATTACGGTGTAGGACGAGAACACCAGCCAGATTGACTGCCAATCCTTCACGCCATCCACACTAAAGTAGTCAACAACCAATCCGCTCAGTATCGCCCCAAAATAGGCACCCACACCATTCACCATAGTCATAAACAACCCCTGTGCACTGGCACGCATACGGTGATCCACTTCCTGCTCAATAAAAATAGAACCGGAAATATTGAAGAAATCAAACGCACAGCCATACACAATCATCGACATAATTAAGAACATCAAACCGATAGTCGATGGGTCACCGAAGGCAAAGAAACCGAATCGCAATGTCCATGCCAACATACTGAGCAGCATGACGGTTTTAATACCATAACGCTTTAAAAAGAATGGGATAGCGAGAATAAACGCCACTTCCGCCATTTGGGAAACTGACAGCAAAATCGACGGGTACTGAACAATCAAACTGTCTTGATACAGCGGATTACGTGCAAAATCATGCAAGAATGGGCTACCAAAGGTATTGGTAATTTGCAGAACCGCACCCAGTAGCATCGCAAACAGAAAAAATACCGCCATAATCGGCTTTTTGAACAACACTAAGGCATCTAACCCAAGCTTGCTCATCCAACTGGTGGTAATAGCCTGCTTATTTACCGCCATTTTTGGTAATGTCAGGGAATACATCGCGAGCAGCAACGAGCAACTTCCCGCCACATACAGCTGCATACTGCTCAACTCAAATTTCAGTAAACTAATACTCCACATCGCCGCAATAAACCCTACGGTACCAAAGACACGAATTGGCGGGAAATTGGCAACAGAGTCTAGCTGATACTGACTTAGCGATGAGTAGCTAATGGTGTTCGACAGGGCGATAGTCGGCATAAATGCCATCGCATTGATTAACATTGCCCAGAACATCACTGAAGGATCCGCCACCGTCGCAGCGTAAAACAACGAACCGGCACAAATAATATGGCAAAGCATATACAGGCGGTTTGCAGGAATATATTTATCCGCAATGATGCCGATTAATCCGGGCATCAAAATAGCGGCAATCCCTTTCGAACTGTACACCATACCGACTTCAGCCCCTGAAAAATCCAAGGTTTTCATCATGTAGGCACCCAATGTCACCAGCCAACTTCCCCAAACAAAATATTGCAGAAAAAGCATGACCTTTAAACGAGACTTAATATTCATACTAGACTCCGTTTGGAGTGAATTTGGCGGGTAACATTCTCAGTTCGGCGATAATGCCCCAAAGGAAAACCGCTCCCGCACTGTCTTTCTATTAATTTGATGAAAATCTTAATTTGATAAAAAGCTAGAAGCGCTCAATCACGCCCGTCACTAATTTCAAGAAGGTAGCCTTCACTTTTTCTGCCGTTTCAATCACTTCATCATGACTCAGAGGCTGTTCTAAAATGCCGCACGCCATGTTGGTCAGACAGGAAATACCCACGGTTTTAATCTGAGAATGGTGAGCCACCAGCGCTTCAGGTACTGTCGACATCCCCACCGCATCAGCCCCAAGAGTTCTGATCATGCGAATTTCGGCTGGCGTTTCATAAGTTGGACCCGTCCACCATGCGTACACACCTTGGCGCAGAGACACGCCTTGCTCCTTCGCAACATCCAAAATCGTTTGGCGCAGCTCTTTGTTGTAAACTTCGCTGACATCAAGGAAACGTACGCCCAACTCTGGATTATTTGGTCCCATTAATGGGTTATTCGCCGTCAGGTTAATATGATCAGTGATAACCATCAGGTCGCCCGGATTAAAGTTCGTATTCACCGCTCCGCAGGCATTTGTAATGATCAATTTTTCCACACCCAGCGCTTTCATTAAACGCACAGGGAACGTCACTTGATCCAGAGAAAAACCTTCGTAATAGTGGAAACGACCCTTCATCGCCACCACTGTTTTACCTGCAATCGTCCCGATCACTAACTCGTTCGCGTGACCTACCGCTTCAGACTTCGCAAAATGTGGCACTTCGCTATAAGGAATATGCACCGCATTTTCTAACGTATCAGCAAATGGGCCTAATCCAGACCCTAAAATGATCCCAACAGTGGGCTTCATATCCGTACGAGATTGGATAAAACTTAAGCTTTCTAAGATATCTTTGGTGTTGTGCATAATGCGCTCCGCAATCAAATCAAATAAAGAAGATGGTTGGGATAATAACGTAATTAGAAAATCTAACAGCGATCTTAATCTCATTTTGAGAAAATGTTGATAAACATGATATCTGTTAAAGTACTCGCCATGTGAATCTGTTAATCTTGAATGATTAGCTTTATAGCTGGATATTCCACTAGCGAAAACAGGAGGGGGAGCCATTGTTACACCGTTTATTGAACGAATTTCGCACATCCAAAAATTCCAAAACGCAAAAACTCAAAACGCTGTATCGACTGATCCTTAACCACGGACCAATCCGGGCGGAAGCGCTAACCTCCCTCGCGAATATGAAACCCGCGACCTGTGCTAGGCTCCTCGATGAACTGAGTAAGTGCCAATTACTCTCTACTTCGGAACTTGGGGAATCAACAGGAGGACGCAAACCCATTTTGTACAGTGTCAATCCGGCTGATGGCTACTTAATTGGCATTGAGATGAGTGATATCTACTCTACGATTGTTCTGCAAAATCTGAAGTTAGACATTCTTGGCAAAGTCAAAATCAAGTATGAGCACCTCGAAACCGCCGAAAACATGCTTGACCATCTATTGGACAACGTGGACGACCTACTTGCTGAGCATCAGTTAGATACTCAAAAAATACTGGGTATCGGCATTGCCATCGACCATATTTTAGAACGCGATAAAGTACCTTACTCTGACTACAGCGCACGAATTCAGGCGCTATATCAGTATATTACCCAGCGTGTTCCCTGCTTTGTTCTGTTAGGAAGTGGTATCAGCTTCGCGGCCTTTGCGGAGTACCGTTTACGCTACGCTTCTGACAGCCAGCGGTTCTTACTCACCACTTGTGACACCGACATTCGTAGCTCAACCATTATCAACAACCAATATGCCCCAACGCCAATAAGCACCGCCCAAGCTTTTGGACACACAACTATCGACATCAACGGTCAGCGTTGTGAATGCGGCTCATTTGGCTGTTTAAAGCAGTACAGTTCCTTACACGCCATTAAATCTCGCGTGATTCAGCATTTAAGACTTGGCAAACCCTCGGTCATTAACCAACTCGTCAAATCCGAAGATGAAATTAACTATCACACGATTTTTCAGGCGCTTGCCCAGAATGATGAGGTGTGCCTTAAGGCCTTAGAAGAAGCCGCTTATTACTACGGTATCGCGATTGCCAACGCGGTATTAATTACCCAAGCGGATGTGGTGGTTTGTGGGGGAACCCTCACGCCAAAAAACCATTTCTTTGAGATGACCAAAAAATCTATTGAGCAAAAACTCTCGATTTTCCCACATATCAAACCGCGTATTTACCCAGCTAATGATTCTTATGAAATCGTCGCCCAAGGTGCAGGCGGAATGGTGATGGAAAGTTATCTCTCTGAATAACAATGGATAAAAATAAAAAATGCCCCAACCTGTGGGGCATTTTCATTATAAATCACCGCTGACTATTTTAATCTTAGTCATTACCAAACAGATCGCGGGTATAGACTTTATCCGCCACATCATCCAGTTCAGGTACCATACGGTTTGCCAGAATAATGTCGCTTTCTGCTTTGAAGGCTTCTAAATCACGAATAACTTTCGAACGGAAGAATTCCTCTTCTTTCAGTACTGGTTCGTAAACCACCACCTCAATCCCTTTCGCTTTGATACGCTTCATCACACCTTGTACGGCAGAGGCACGGAAGTTATCAGAGCCCGCTTTCATCACTAAGCGATACACACCGACTTTACGCGGCGCTTTGGCAATAATCGCATCCGAGATAAAGTCTTTACGCGTGCGGTTAGATTCGACAATCGCGTTAATCAGGTTATTTGGCACATCGTCGTAGTTCGCCAACAACTGCTTGGTGTCTTTCGGTAAGCAGTAGCCGCCATAACCGAATGATGGGTTATTGTAGTGGCTGCCGATACGTGGGTCTAAAGAGACGCCTTCAATGATTTGACGCGCATTTAAGCCACGGCTTTCTGCATAAGTGTCTAATTCGTTGAAGTACGCCACACGCATGGCTAAGAAGGTGTTGGCGAATAATTTAACCGCTTCGGCTTCGGTACCGTCAGTAAACAGCACCGGCACATCTTTTTTAATCGCGCCTTCTAACAGCAAATCAGCGAAAATTTGTGCACGCTCAGAGCGCTCACCCACCACGATACGGGATGGGTATAGGTTATCCCACAGCGCGCGGCCTTCACGTAAGAATTCTGGGGAGAAAATCACGTTGGTGTAGCCAAACTCTTCACGCAGACGTTCCGTAAAGCCCACTGGAATAGTGGATTTCACGATAATGGTTGCGTCTGGGTTCAGCTTGTTCACATCGTGAATAACGGATTCCACAGAATTGGTGTTGAAGTAGTTAGTTTTCGGGTCGTAGTCTGTCGGAGTCGCCACAATCACGTATTGCGCACCCGTATAGGCTTCGACTTTATCTTCGGTTGCACGGAAATTGAGTTGTTTTTCCGTTAGAAACTGTTCGATTTCGGTATCGATAATCGGGGATTGCTTATTGTTAAGCATCGCCACTTTTTCAGGGATGATATCGACCGCCACCACTTCGTGGTGTTGGGACAGTAACATGGCGTTAGACAGACCGACGTAGCCGGTACCTGCGATTGCTATTTTCAAACTTGCCTCTCAAATCCTTCTGCGGATATTTCAGGTGGTAAACTATATTGATGGTAAATAGTATTGATAACCGATATTAACGGTGATAATACGACTTGTACCAATCAACAAACGCCTGAACACCCTGTTCAATAGAAACTTGTGGGCGATAGCCGGTGACGTTAAATAGGTCTTCGGTGTCTGCCCATGTCGTGTAAACATCTCCCGCTTGCATCGGTAAGAAGTTCTTAATGGCTTCTTTTCCTAACGCATTTTCCAATGCAGAAATAAAATCAATCAGCTTCACAGGCTGCCCATTACCAATATTATAAATGCGGTAAGGTGCGCTGCTTTGTGCTGGCGAATCTGAGCGATTTTGCGGGTCTGCTTGCGGGATTATATCTGAAACGCGAATAACACCTTCGACAATATCATCAATGAAAGTGAAATCGCGGCTCAGATCGCCGTTATTATAAACATCGATAGGTTCACCCGCTAAGATAGCCTTGGTGAATTTAAACAGCGCCATATCAGGGCGTCCCCACGGACCATACACGGTGAAAAAGCGTAAGCCTGTCGTTGGGAGCTGATAAAGATGTGAATAAGAGTGTGCCATTAGCTCATTGGCTTTTTTGGTCGCGGCATATAACGAAATAGGGTGATCGGTGGACATGTCGGTAGTGAATGGCATTTTATCGGTCACGCCATACACTGAACTCGAAGAGGCATACACCAAGTGTTTCACTTTCGCTTGGCGGCAACCTTCTAAAATCGCTAAATGCCCATTCAAGTTACTGTCAGCATAGGCAAATGGGTTTTGTAATGAGTAACGCACTCCTGCCTGTGCGGCAAGATGGATAACGCGGTCAAAATTCTCTTGAGTACACAACACCAGCACTTTTTCGCGGTCAGTGATATCAAGAGGAATAAACCGGAACTGCGGATATTGTTCAAGAATATGCAGTCGAGACTGTTTCAATCCCTGATCATAATAGGCATTCATATTATCGATACCGATAACTTCATGCCCACTTTCTAACAGTCTTTGACACAATCTAAAACCAATAAACCCGGCACTTCCCGTGACCAAATATTTCATATTCGTTATCTTCTTACGTTATTAAATGATGGTTTATCAACATTCTAGCACTAATTAGAGATAAACTACTTGGTCTCATCTTTATTGGCGACACCGAGCACATGATAAACATAGTGGCGATAACCATCGAGTAACTGCTTATCTTCACAGTCATTCAGTTTACCGTCGCATAAATGGCGCATCTTAATATTCGCTTCATAGAACGGCGAAACTTTCAAATTTGCGCGTTCCAATAACATTCCACCAAGGAATGAAATGTCCGTTAACTCACCTGTTTTAATTGCGGTACCCGCTTTGAGATTATCTCTTAGGGTAAACTGTGTCGCATAAGCAGGAGACGATAATGTGGACTTATATTTGTCTAAACTGATCCCCGGTTGATGGTCACCAAAATAGAGGAACATCAGTGGACGCTGGCGCGTTTCCATAAACGAAACGAAATCACGAATGGCCGCATCAGAATGGACGATTTTTTCCATATAATGGCTAAATTCGCCTGCGGAATCTTTATTATCTAGCTTATCTTTAATTCCATAGTCATCACTGTGACCTTCTTTATAAGGTCCGTGTTCATACATGGTTAATGCAAAAATAAAGACGGGCTTGTCCGTTTCTGTTGCCAAAATTTCTTTCACGTACTTCAGCATATCTTCCGTGCTGATCGTCCATAAATTATCTTGCAACTTGCCTGGATAACCTAACTCTTGAGGCTGAATGATACGGTCAACGCCCATCGTTTCATAAGCGTGACCAGAATGATAAGCCCCTTTATTAAATGGCGTCAGGACAACCGTGTAATAACCGTTGGCTTTCATCTCTTTAAATAAGCTGTTATTTAAATGGTCGACCACAAAATAGAACACACCGCTTTTTTGTGCCCCGAAATCATCGCTATTTAACCCCGTTAATGCAGAAAACTCAGATAACCATGTTCCACCACCGAAGGTTTGTACACGCATCGGACTATGTGCAATCATATTGGCATCTTGCTGGAACATAAATAACTCTGGCAGTTTCGTTCCCGCAGGTAAATCATAAACTTTAGGGTCAACTGTGGATTCTTGTAATAACAGCAGAATGTCAGGCTTTTCGGTTTGTTCATTCTTCGCCAAAGAAACATTCGCCGCTTTTTGTTCAAAATAGCTCGCATCACCCACAAAATGCGGTGATTTGTATTTCGCATTCTGTGCAGACATCACCAAGTTAGTCACTGTACCACGACCTTTCGGCAGCGTTTGTGACCATTTATCAAAGTAATGCGTACTTGCCCAATCCGCCCCAAAGTAACCCACGATAACCATGAGCACACTAACCACACGTGATATCTTGCGTTTACATGGTGTCGATAAGCGCCAACTGATCACACCGTTGATGATAAGCAGAATAAATAACGCAAGTACCGCCACGCCCGCCAACCAATAGTGACCTAATGTCCCTAAGTTGGAGGTATCCGTCATCAAATTAATATCAGTGAAGAAAAGTTGCTCTTTATAATAGTGAACTTTTAACTGATTAAAGATTTTGATGATAATAAACAGGGTACTCGTAATAATTGCAGAGAAAACCAAACGAGCAGTGACTGTAAATAAAACACCGAATATGACAACATAAACACAAATGGAAATCAGACCAGGATAGATAACTCCACTTTTTTCAAAGACTAAAAACAGCGAGCCAATAAAAATCAGCGCCAGATAAATACTCGCAATTAGTTTTTTATTCATTTGACTTCCACAATTCACAAAAAGGTATCGAGGTTAATAAAACTGCCAGCATTATAATGGCGGAAACCCTACAATTTATTCAACAAAAATGCCTTTGTCTCGTAAATAATGCCCATCTTCTTTACGACGAGTAAAGCCGCTTTTATCAAAGAATTCGAGAATTTGAATCGCAAGTTTGCGACCAATACCCAATTCATTACGAAAATCAGCGGCAAAAATCACCTCGTGCTCAGCACAATGACGCAAAATAATTTGGGCAAATTGGCGGATCTGTTCGCTGCTATAATACCTATCGCGCACAATCGCTACGATCATCCCCATTTGTGCAGCTTTTTTCAGTATACGGCGAATAGTATCTTCATCGTGACCTGTTTCTACGGCAATATCGCGTACCCAACGAGCTTCAGGATGCGAGAACAGCCCTTCCACTTGTTGCCAAATACCTTGCTGCTTGGCATCAAACACTAACCCATGCTGCGGCATATGCAACCAGCCACGAGTCTGCTTAATCACCCCCTCGGCAATCAAATCATTAATCAATTTGAATACCAAGGTTTCATCCATCGTGGGTAGCGCCATCCGTTTCAATCGCGCTTTACCCACACCAATCTGGTCACTATGAACTTCATTGAAGTTTTCGAGGGATTGAATCAATTTATCCTTGGCAACCTGCGCCTTAAACGCAGAAAGTACGACATCGCCGACACGGACGATATCAACTTGTTCCAGTAAGGAATCTAATGCCAACTGAGTTAACTGACGCGACCAACCGTAACTGTTTAAGTCTAGCTCACCGCTGGGTAACTGTAGGTTAAGCTGCGCCAGCTCATCATCCGTTGCACATAAACGGGATAGCCAATCGAGAAACTCAGGTTGTCTCTTACCACGACGCGGAGAGACTAAGCGAATAACACGCGCACCAGCCAAGGTGTGTCGCGCACTAATATCGCGAATAATTAATCGGTCATTATCCACCAGCCACAGTGGCGTATCTAAAATCAGCTCGGCCAACATCGGAGTTTCGCCTGATTCCGTCAGCAAAGAGACCCGCCCTGTAATGTGACTTGCACCGTGGTAAAAATGCACGGGTTGCCAATGCTTGAGTGGCGCATCGCAGGTCAACTCCACTATCACTCGAGAAGCGATAAAAGCAGGTTGCTCCGCCAGCAGCCAATCACCGCGGGTTATCGATTCTTTATCGATGTTCCCCGTTAAATTCAGCGCAACGCGATCCCCTGCTTGAGCAAACTCAGCCACTTGGTTTTGGCGATGAATCCCACGAATACGGACTGGAGTATCCACCCCCGTCACCCATAAGGATTCACCCACATTCACTTTACCCGCTAGCGCCGTTCCTGTGACTACAATCCCCGCCCCTTTCACATGGAAAATACGGTCGATGGCTAAACGGAAACGCTGTTGCAGGTTAGTAGAAGAATTGTGTTGTTGGTGCAGTTGCTGTAAGTATTGACGCAATGCATCAATGCCCAGCCCTGTACTTGCTGAAGTGATAAATAGTGGCGCATTCAACCAGCCTTGGCGACGCAGTTCCGCGTGAACCTGCTGAGTGACCTCTGCCACTCTCGACTCATCAACACGGTCGGCTTTGGTTAAAATCACCGAGACATCTTGGCAACCCGCAAGTCGTAAAATCGACAAATGCTCAAGGGTTTGCGCCATTATTCCATCGTCGCACGCCACCACCAGTAGGGCATGATTAATCCCACCGATCCCCGCCAACATGTTCGCGAGAAATTTTTCATGTCCGGGAACATCAATAAAACCGATTGAGCTACCGTCAGATTGCGGCCAATACGCATAGCCAAGGTCGATGGTCATTCCGCGTTTCTTCTCTTCTGGAAGATGCGCGGTGTTCACGCCTGTCAGCGCTTGAATTAACGATGTTTTACCATGGTCAACATGACCGGCTGTCGCAAAAATCATGACAATAACGCCTGCACTAACTCGTGTTCATCCTCAAGACAACGTAGGTCTAGCCACAATTTGCCCTCTTTTAAACGTCCGATCACAGGCTGAGGTAATTGACGCCAACGGTTGGCAAGACGCTCTAAATTACCGCCTTTGCCATCAAGAGGCGCGAATGTAATCGCATAGCTGGGTAATCGGTCAACAGGAAGAGAGCCGCTACCGATTTGCGATAAGCAAGGCTCAGCTTCGACAAAGAAACGATCCCCATAATAGGCTTGCAGCTTCACGAGGATATTCTCGGCACTCTGCCTAATTTCTTCTTGGGAACGAGTTAACCAACGTAATGTTGGCAGTTCAGTGGTGAGTTTTTCTGGGGTTAGATAGAGTTTTAGCGTCGCTTCTAACGCAGCTAGCACCATTTTATCCACGCGAAGGGCGCGTTTTAAGGGGTGTTTTTGAATAGCATCAATCCATTTTTTCTTACCAAGAATGATCCCCGCTTGAGGTCCTCCCAGTAATTTGTCTCCTGAAATAGAGACCAAATCAATGCCTTGAGATAAATACGCTTGTGGCATCGGCTCCGCAGGTAATCCGTAGGCGGTCATATCAATCATCGAGCCACTGCCTAAATCAATTGCCGTTGGTAATTGGTATTTTTGCCCCAATACGGCCAGCTCTTCCCCTTCAACTTCTGCGGTAAAGCCTTCAATACTGTAGTTACTGGTATGCACCTTCATTAACAACCCAGTTTGGTCATTAATGGCATTTTCATAATCCCGTAAATGGGTTCGGTTCGTGGTACCCACTTCAACCAATTTACAGCCTGCCTGAGCCATCACATCGGGGACGCGGAATGCGCCCCCAATTTCCACCAGCTCACCGCGAGAGACAATCACCTCCCGCTGCGGGGCAACGGTGGCTAATAACAGTAAAACCGCCGCCGCATTGTTATTCACAATACAGGCATCTTCTGCCCCTGTTAGTTGGCACAGTAAGTCAGCAATAGCACGGTCACGATGTCCTCGCGTTGCACCATCAAGAGAATATTCTAACGTGACTGGCGAGCTCATCACGTGCGAGACCGCATGGATGGCGGTGTTGGACATCACCGCACGTCCTAGATTGGTGTGCAACACAGTTCCCGTCAAATTAAAGACGTTTTTCAACGCACTGTATTGCAATTTATCATGGCGAACAGAAAGTTCTGCTAACCAATCACCGTGCCAATCCGGTAAGCATCCGTCTTGTGCGATAGATGCTCGCGCTTGTTCCTGCATTTCACGAAGACATTCCGTGACCCAATGCAGACCCGATTTCTCTACCAACACCTGCGCTTCATCGAATTGCAAAAGCTTATCGATGGCAGGTAGCTGGCGGTATAGCGCGACATTTGATTCATCCATAGTCACTCTTCTCTTTCTTACTGTGCAGCTAACAGATTATTTTTCGCCAGGGAATAAGAACGGGTTAATGCTGCTACGAGCAAAACCTTCTTCTTCCATACGTGCGTCTAAAATGATCGAAGCTAAATCATCCGCTACCGCTTCCACTTTGGCTTCTTTCTCTTGGTATAAGACTTTCAGATAGCTACCACAGTCACCGCAACTTTCCGCTTTCACTGCCGCATTTTCATCATCCAGTGACCAGTAATTCAGGTCGCGAGTTTGTTCGCAGTTACTGCATTTCACACGAACCATGTGCCACTCTGTTTCACACAGTGTGCAGTGCAAATAACGTAAGCCTTGGCTAGTCCCAATTTGTACAATGCTAGAAACAGGCATGCTGTTGCACACTGGGCAGTAATGACGGTGATCTCCGTGTTCTGCGCGAGCTTTACCTGGAATATTGGCCGCCATTTGTGCCCAATAGACAGACAATGCCGCCCAAATGAACATAGATTTATCCGCAGGGACTTTTTCAAACTGTTCGTTTAGCAGCGCAGTTGCCATCTCTTCGAGTTCAGTTTCTGATGCTTTTTCTAAGTTTTCCAGGGCAATACGGACAGAATCTGGCACGATCGGCATCAATTCGGCGATGATTGAACGTAATAGTTTGTGCCAGTGATCTGTGCGTGGGAATGTTTTTGCATCTAATGGTGCAGCATTCGTTGCCATTGAACGCGCTAAAACCGCTTCCATATCCATCTCTAATGGATTGTCATGCTGCGCATTATTTTGCGCCGTTGCCACTTCCGCAGCGAAGTTCAGATAATCTGCAAAAGGATGTTCACCAACGCCTAACTCTTTTAATCTTTCTGCGCGACGTTGATAAAGGCTTTTTAAATTCGGGAATAAAACAGGCGGAATAAAGCCGATGCCTTTCTCTTTTAATCTCTCTTGACCTAATTCTTCTTTCGGGACGATACGAATACCCATTGCTCTCTCTCTTTTATATTTTTTATAACAACTTACTCCGAGAAATTGCCTATTCGCATTTCCCCGCAAGCCTCTAAGAAAATATTCGATTAACCAGCAAGTCTTGCCGTTTTACCCGTCAGGATAAAACAAAAGTCACTGATAGGCTACTCTAGCCCTCCGAATATTCACCGTTGTTAACCCTGGTTTGTATGTGGAAATAACAAATTGGTATTAGGGCATTTTTATTTGATATAACTACTGTTATTTCCATGATGTTAATCCAATTGGCACATATAATAGTGTGCTCTCTATCCGCATCATAAAGGGCAACAATATGACGTCATTATTTCACTTCGAAGCGAAGTCTCACACACCCTTCTTTTTATTGCTTGCCTTTATTGGCGGATTTGTCGATGCCTGCTCATTTGTCATCTTTGAGGTATTTACTGGCCATCTGACGGGAAATAGCATTTTAAGTATGATTTACCTCGCCAAAATGAATATTGGCATGTTGCTACTCTCTGCAATTTCCATATTAGGATTTTTTGCAGGAACACTTTTGGGTTCGTGGATTAGACTCAAGCATAGCGCGATTGTGTTATACCGCTTTGTTCTAGGTCTGGTATTTTTAATATTTAGTGGTGTTTTTACTATTTATTTCTTCATTCAGCCTTTGTATTCACCTGATTTAGCCATTTTGCTGATCAGCTTATCAATGGGCATTCAAAATGGTTATTTTAATAAGGCGGGAACAGTTGGGATCCACTCCACCTATGTCACCGGCATGACTACATCCTGCATTAATGCCTTTTTGAAAAATGTGCCAGGGGACAGTAGCAAAAAAGTTTTACTCTTGGCGGTACTCTCTTTTATTACGGGGGGATTAGCTGGCGGGATTTTATCGGTGAATTACCAGTATGTCGGGTTTTCTGCTGTATTAGTTCTCTTGGGATGTGCGCTAATTTACAGCTTCACAATCCGTGATTAATTGCCTCAAACTTCGCTATAAAAAAAGCCCACAATCAATATTGTGGGCTCAGACCATTGACAAAACCGCTAGGTTTGGAAATGGCTCTTTTGGGTTGTAAAATTAACAAGGAAAATCAATCTATTGATTTTCGCCTGATAACACAAAGAGGGAAAAACCACGCTTTTATCCCTCTTTGTCAGCAAGCCAAGCCCACAACTAATGTTGTGGGCTTGATTCATCGAGACAAAAACACTTAGTTTTTCTCTTGCTGCTCTTGTTGCTGTTTCTCTTTAGCAACTAGCTCGCGGTACCAACGTGGGTGGTGCTTTCTCGCCCAACCACGTGTGACCCAACCTTCAACCATCGCACGCACAGAGCCTTTGACCCAAATTGCCGCATACGCGTGCACAACAATCATCAGGATCAAGCCAATGGCTGACAACGAGTGAATAAGAATCGCTGCGCGGTACACTGGAATTGGGAAATAGTCCGCAAAGAACGGGCGCCACATAATCACACCAGTGACAACCAATGCCAGTAAGCAGATAGTGACCACCCAATACACCCCTTTTTGACCGAGGTTATATTGGCCTACGTCGCCAGCTTCTTCGTTTTTCAGTACCTTACCGATATTTTTCCCCCATTTGATATCTTCTTTATTAATGAAGTTATGGTGGAAATAACGGAAGAACATAAAGACGAACAGCAAGAACATCGCCGTACCCACGAATGGATGCAGAATTCGAGACAGTTGTGGCGTGCCTAAAATGTTCATAAACCAGTTCAGAGATGGGAAGAAAAAACCCAGTCCGCTGATAGCCGTGAACAAGAAGCAAATCACAACCGCCCAGTGATTGATCCTTTCAATCGGTTTGTGGCGAATAATTTTGTCGTTATCATCTGGCATCATTTCTGATCCTCCCCTTCTTTTGATTTCGAAGTGTCAGACGACATTGCGTTATGCAAATCTTCTAGAGCCTCTTCTTCATCTTTCTTGGAGACGCGGTTTGGACCAATTCCCACATAGTGGAAAATTGCCGCCGCAAATGTTGCCGCAAAACCAACCGCAGCAATCGGCTTCCAGATACCTTTCCAGAAGGTAACTGTTGGGCTGATGGTCGGGTTTTCTGGTAATCCGTGATACAACTGCGGCTTATCTGCATGGTGCAATACATACATAACGTGCGTACCGCCCACACCTTGTGGATCGTATAAACCTGCGTTTGCGTAGCCACGAGTTTTCAGCTCTTCAACACGTTCGCCAGCCATGCCAATCATGTCTTCTTTGCTACCAAAATGGATAGCGCCTGTTGGACATGTTTTCACACACGCAGGCTCTTGACCGACTTCAACACGGTCAACACACAGCGTACATTTGTATGCTCGGTTGTCTTCTTTGTTGATACGTGGCACATCGAACGGGCAACCTGCGATACAGTAACCACAGCCGATACAGTGTTCAGATTGGAAATCCACGATACCGTTTTTGTACTGGACGATTGCGCCTTCTGATGGGCATGCCTTCAGGCAGCCCGGATCAGCACAATGCATACAGCCATCTTTACGGATCAGCCATTCAAATTTATCGTTCTCTTCCACTTCAGAGAAGCGCATTACTGTCCATGACTTAGCGGTTAAATCCGTTGGGTTGTCATACACCCCAACGTTTGTTCCGATTTTGTCGCGGATATCGTTCCATTCGGAACACGCAACCTGACACGCTTTACAGCCGATACAGGTTGTGACGTCAATCAGCTTTGCAACTTCTTCCTTATAGTCCCGCACCTGAGGTGCGGGCGTCAGGGAATTGGTGGCCGAGCGACGAATAATGTCCTGAGATTGCATTGACATAATTTATCTCCTTACACCTTTTCCACGTTGACAAGGAATGATTTAAATTCCGGCGTCTGAGTATTCGCATCACCCACATATGGCGTTAATGTGTTGGTGATAAAGCCCTTCACTGCAACACCTTCAAAGCCCCAGTGAATTGGAATACCGATGGTATCGATGTCTTTTCCATCCACTTGCAGGGTTTTAATACGTTTAGTGACCACGGCTTTCGCTTTGATGTAACCACGTTTAGAACTGACTTTAACCGTATCGCCTTGCTCGATGCCTTTTTCTTTCGCTAAACGTTCACCAATTTCAATGAACTGTTGAGGTTGGATAATGGCATTTAACAGCGCATGCTTCGTCCAATAGTGGAAGTGCTCAGTTAAGCGGTAAGTGGTACCCACGTATGGGAACTCAGTCGCTTTACCCATTTGCGCCCAGTCGTCTTTAAACACACGAGCAGCAGGGTTTGACACTACATTTGGATGCAGCGGGTTAGTATCCAGCGGCGTTTCGATTGGTTCGTAATGCTCTGGGAATGGACCTTCTGCCATTTTATCCAGTGCAAATAAACGACCCATACCTTCAGGCTGCATGATAAATGGACCGACACCGCTTCCCGGTGCTGCAGTGCTGTAGTCTGGAATATCCATACCTACCCACTTGCTACCATTCCACTCAAGGATTTGGCGCTTCGGATCCCATGGTTTACCCATTGGGTCAGCCGATGCACGGTTATAAATCACGCGGCGGTTCAGTGGCCATGCCCATGCCCAACCTAATGTATTACCCAGACCCGTTGGGTCGGAGTTATCACGGTTAGCCATTTGGTTACCTTTCGGTGTCCAGCTACCAGAGAAGATCCAGCAACCGCTAGCCGTTGTACCGTCATCACGTAATTGAGCAAACGAACTAAGCAGTTCGCCTTTTTTCACAATCACGTTGCCGTCAGCATCTTTTAGGTCTTCTAATGCGTAACCGTTACTTTCTTGAGCCACTTCTTCCGGCGTTGGATTATCGCGGTCAAGGTAATCCCAAGTCATGCTCAGAACCTGTTCAGGTGCTGCGCCGCCTTCGGTTTCATACATTTGACGCAGGCGATGGTAGATACCTGACAGGATTTCACCATCACTGATAGCTTCACCTGGGGCGTCCGCACCTTTCCAGTGCCACTGTAACCAACGCGCTGAGTTAACAATTGAACCGTTTTCTTCAGCGAAACAGCAAGATGGCAGACGGAACACGGTGGTTTGAATCTCTTCCGGTTTCACATCGTTCATTTCGCCGTGATTTTGCCAGAAGTTTGCAGTTTCTGTGTTCAGCGGGTCGATAGTAATTAAGAACTTCAGCTTAGAAAGCGATTTCGAGACTTTGTTTTTGTTCGGGAATGAGGCTAATGGGTTAAAGCCTTGGCAGATGTAGCCGTTAACTTCGCCCTTATCCATCATTTCGAAATAACGTAGAACGTCGTAGCCCTGATCCCACTTAGGCAACAGGTCGAAGCCCCAGTTATTCTCTTTCTGCGCTTTATCGCCATAGAAAGTTTTCATTAAGCTGACGAAGAATTTAGGGTAATTGCCCCAATAGTTCACCTGACCAGCAACGGTCGCTTTTGGTGTATTCGCCGCTAAATAACTTTCTAAGGTTGTTTGTTTTTCTGATGGTAATGTCAGGTAACCCGGTAAGCTCTGGGATAACAGACCTAAGTCAGTCAGACCTTGGATGTTGGAGTGTCCACGCAGTGCGTTCACACCACCACCTAACATACCCATGTTACCAAGCAGTAACTGGATCATCGCCATGGTACGAATGTTCTGCGCACCAACGGTGTGTTGAGTCCAACCCAGCGCATATAAGAAGGACGCTGTTTTGTCTTTCGCGCTAGTTTCTGCAAGGTATTCACAGACTTGTAAGAAGTCTTTGATTGGCGTACCACAGATGTTGTTAACCACTTCTGGGGTATAACGGCTCACGTGCTCTTTCAATAGGTTCAGAACACAACGTGGGTTTTTCAGAGTCGGATCGCGCAGCGCTAAGCCGTTCTCATCCATCTCGTAGTTCCACGTGGTTTTATCGTATTGACGTTTTTCTGCATCGTAACCGGTGAACAGACCGTCATCAAAACCGAAGTCTTCACGGATAACTAAGCTGGCGTTGGTGTACGCCTCAACGTATTCACGTTGAATTTTTTCGTTATCCAGCAAGTATTTGATAACACCTGACAGGAAGGCAATATCAGTACCTGAACGGATAGGCGTGTAAAAATCCGCCACAGCCGCAGTACGGGTAAAGCGTGGATCGATAACGATTAATTTTGCTTTATTGTGGATTTTCGCTTCCATCGCCCAGCGGAAACCGACTGGATGCGCTTCTGCCGCATTACCGCCCATAACGACGATCAGGTTTGCGTTTTTAATGTCAACCCAGTGGTTGGTCATCGCACCGCGACCAAATGTTGGAGCAAGACTTGCTACCGTTGGTCCGTGTCAGACACGCGCTTGGTTATCCACGGCAAGCATGCCGAGGGCGCGACTAAATTTTTGGGTTACAAAACCGGTTTCGTTACTTGCCGCTGATGCACACAGCATACCGGTGGTTAACCAACGGTTGACCGTTACACCATCTTTATTCTGTTTAATGAAGTTTGCATCACGGTCTTCTTTCATTAACTTGGCGATGCGGTCAAACGCTTCGTTCCAAGTGATGCGTTTCCATTCGTTAGTGCCTGGTTCGCGAACTTCTGGATACTTGAGTCGACTCTCACTGTGGATAAAGTCGATTAATCCTGCACCTTTAGGACAAAGTGCACCACGGTTTACCGGATGATCCGGGTCCCCTTCGATATGAAAAATGCTTTCTTTCGCATTCTTCGCGCCATCACCTAGGCTGTACATTAACAGCCCACAGCCGACAGAACAGTAGGTACAGGTATTTCGAGTCTCTTTTGCACGCAGTAATTTATACTGGCGTGTAGAGGCTAATGCAGTTGCTGGAGCAAAGCCCAGCGCTGCTGCCGTTGTACCTGCCATACCGCCAGCGCAGATCTTAAAGAACTGCCTTCTGCTGACTTGCATGGGGGATCTCCTCATATACATTGCTCATGTTTACCTAACTTCGTCACAGAATTTGAGGTAAACTGTTTTTATTCAACGTCTTCCTTACGTATTCAGGTTCATTGCCTGATAAATGGTGTAAATTCTTTTTACCCATATCGAATATTATGTATCATTAGTGATAGGAATTCATCTAATGTATGAAACAAATGCTACAAATAACCCCAAATTATCTAAAATGACCGGTGTTCAACCCACAATCGTGCAACAAAAAAATAACCTCGGTTCACTGGTTAATGATTTCGTTGCAGAGGAAATCCCTGTCGCTCTCGTTTATAACGGGATATCTCATGTGGTAATGATGGCGACACCCAAAGATCTGGAAGATTTTGCTGTCGGATTTTCATTATCAGAAGGGATCATACAATCCCGTGATGAAATTCGCGGAATTGATATTGTGCAAGGTTGTCACCGAGGCATTGAAGTTCATATTGAGTTATCAAGCCGCCGTTTTATGGCGCTCAAAGAGCGTCGTCGTAATCTGACTGGGCGAACTGGCTGCGGTATCTGTGGTACAGAACAGCTCGATGAGATATTTAAGCCTATCACTCCGCTGCCATTCACTCAAACATTCTCATTATCTTATCTCGATAACGCCCTACAAGAATTGAAGACAGTTCAAGAAATTGGCGCATTAACTGGTTGTACTCATGCGGCTGCGTGGATCTCTCCTGAAGGTCGCTTAGTGGGCGGATGTGAAGATGTGGGGCGCCATGTTGCGCTAGACAAGCTACTGGGAATGAAAAGCCGTTCTGATTGGCAGCAAGGCGCTATTTTAGTGTCTAGTCGCGCAAGTTATGAAATGGTACAAAAAGCCGCAAGCTGCGGTGCGGAAATTCTATTTGCGGTTTCAGCCGCAACATCATTGGCGATTGAAGTCGCCGAAAAAGCCAATTTAACGCTGGTCGGTTTCTGCCGCCAAGGTAAAGCCACCGTGTTTACCCATCCAAGTAGGGTGATAGACTAACCAGTATTCACTCACCGCCTAAATGAATTTACATGCAATGTCTGTGGGCTAGAACCATTTTGTTCACAATAGCTGATGGAACCGTGGATGAGCAGAGTAAAACCGAGCCATCGCTCTACAAAGACTTAGGGGGTTTCAACTTTTTTGCGAGTTTGAAGATTCTAAATTTCAACGAAACTAACCAGTAACTGGTAGCAAAAATGGTAATACCAGTAATAATATATTTAACGTAATATTACTGGTATCCGTTTTTGAAAATCAATAATAACTACTTTAGTTGTACCTCAACACTTACACGAGAAACGTTATATTGGGATGTTGAAATAGGGGTTGCTAACGTCGGGTCAAACAATGCTAAGTTTATTCCTTCACTTACAGAACTTCTGTAAATTACACCATGAAAACCAATTTTTTTAATGAATTCGCATAAATATTGACTGGGAATATAATCAATGGCAGCACTTCGAGGTAATACAGGACGAGTTAACTCCTCTCCTAATTTTTCT